>JBLNBY010000055.1:0-6176 GCA_050260295.1 Bacteroidota bacterium | reverse complement strand
AGTTCGACCGGGAGCTACGCCGGCTCAAGCCGGGGCCCCTGCGCGACAACCGGGCGGTCACCATTGCCGAGGCCCTGGCCGCGGCCGGGCTGAACAGCGTTTCAGCCGGGCACTTCATGCTCGAGGGACGGGGGGTGAAGGCTTATACTGCCGGAAACATCGATGCCGCCATCGCACTGCTTGAGCTCTACCGCCCTAATTTGCTGGTCTACTACAACTCCCGCACGGATGAGGCAGGTCACACCTTCGGTCCGTTTTCCGCCGAGATGCGGCAAGAGGTGGAGAGAGCGGATGAGGAGATCGGCAGGCTCCGGGAAGCGGCCCGGCGGGCAGGAGTCCTCGACGAAACGCTCTGGGTGATCGCCTCCGATCACGGCATGAGCCCCCAGAGCGAGCCGGCGGTTACCCCGTCCCTGGGCGAGGTACTGACCACTGCTGGGTTCACGTACACGCAGAACGCGAATGCGGTGGGTCCCGATACCGACATCTTCTGGCTCCAATATGGAAGCGCCTTTCTCTACCTGCTGCCGGAGCGGTTCACTCCGGAGCGGTATCAGGTGCTCCTCGCTGCCCTTGACAGTATCGAACACGCTTTGATCCTGGACCGGGAGACTCTGGCCCGCGATTTCCACGCCGATCCGGAAGCGCTGGGCGACGTAGTGGTGGCACCGTTGCCCGGGTATTCCATTGCCGGTGGATCCGGACAGGGTGGTATCCATGGTCGTCCGGCCGAATCACAGATCCTACTGGTCTTTTCGGGGGCGGGGGTAAAGTCGGGAGCGGTGCTACCCCGGGCTAGCATAGTCGACATCGTGCCAACGGTGCTGGCGCTCCTGGATGTTCCGATTCCGGACACAGTCGACGGCCAGGTGCTGGGGGAGATCCTTGCCCGTCCGTTCTGGAAGGAGTACCTCGTCCGTGTCGGCGGTGACCTCAAACCGCGGGATGTAGCCGCCAGCGGCTACAATGCTGCCAACTACCCCTCCTTCGCTGCTGATGGCGAGTCCGGTACCTTCTGGGTTTCCCGCGTCTTCGCCACTCCTGCTGCTTACGAACCCCAGTACCTCATGTTCGACCTGGGCAAGCCGGTAACGATCGGCAGTATCGAACTGGTATCCCGGGACTTCAGCGAGCCGGTGGGCCCCAAGAGTTACGAGCTCTGGATTGGTGAAGGAGAAAGTAGCCTGACGCTGGTCAGCTCTGGTTCGCTTCCGGCTCTGGTGGGGGGTGAGAGCTTCAACATCAACCTTGCCACCGCGGTTCAAGGCCGTATCGTCAAGTTGGTCTTTCCCGAGGCGCATACCCGGTACGTGCAACTGGCTGAGGTGCGGCTCTGGAGTACCGGTCGCATGCCAGTGACAGTTGGTCCTCGACCCGAACCGGGTAGATAAGATCAAGGCAGGCGAGTCCAGTCCAAAAGGAGGTCTTCTGGATGCAGAAGAGTAGATGGCTAGGCGTAACAGTGGTGGCAGCAGCCCTGGCTGCAGGCGCGGCGGTCGCCGCTCTATCTCCCGCCGCTGCTTCAGCTGCCGGTTGGTCGACACCGGTACTTTGGGAGCACTCCACCGATGGCACGGAGAGGATGCCCTGGATCTACGGGAATACGCTCTATCTGATCTGGGGACGGTACGACATCTTCTACTCCACATACGACGAGGCTTTGGGTACCTGGTCCGAACCCCAGCCGGTTCCGGGAGCGGTCAACACCAGCGGCAATAACGAAATCAACCCCGTAGTCGTGGGTGGCGGCAAGGTTCTATACTTCGCCCGCTATCATCCGCTTACAGACTACGATTTCTATCGTAGCGAGTGGGACGAGGAGAAGGGTGAGTGGGGTCAACCGGTCAAGATCGAGGCCTGGAGCACCGATGCCCAGGAATGGGATCTCTGGGTGAACGAAGATGAGACCGTCGCCTACTTGACCTCCAAGGGGTCCTTCGGTGGTCAGGCAAGCCTGGGCAACCAGGACGTCTGGAAAAGCGTCAAGGTAAATGGCCAATGGACCACCCCTGTCAACCTGGGGGCGCCGATCAACAGTTCCGGCTATGAGTGGAGCATTTTCGCCGGTCCGGACGGAAAGCTATACATCGACAGCAATCGTGAGGGAACGGTCGGCAAGATGGATATATTCGTGGCTGCTGATGAGAAGAGCGCTCCGGTCAGTTGGGGAGTCCCCTTCAACAGCCCGGCCGACGAAAGAGCGATCGCCTTCAACGACAAGTGGCTCTTCATCACCGCTGCTGATCGGGACGGCCGGAAAGGTTACGATATCTTCATCTCCCGCTGGCAGGAGTGACGTCCTCTTCCATTCAACCCAGCAAACGCCGGGGTGCTGCTGCCCCGGCGTCCCTTTTCCACTTTTTCACCTGTCGGTCCTTTGTGGCAAGGCGTCTCGCCTGACGGCATAGGTTTCAGAGGGCAGGGCTCTGGACGAGAGACGCCCGCCGGCTGAGAGGTGAGTCTGGCAGATGCGCAGGATTTGGGTAGTAAACGGCCGCCGGCTTCTGGCCGGCCTCTGCCTGGCTATCGTGGTGCTTTTCCTCACCTGGCTTCCGTCGGGGGTGGACCACTGGCGCCGGGCACGTTTCGGCGTGGCAGCCGGGGTGACGCTCGCCGGCCATCCGGTGGGCGGCTGGTGGGAGTCAGAGGTACGGGAGCTGGCCTTGGAGCTTGCCGAAGAGCTTCGCATCGAGCCGGAGGATGCGGTGGTCACCTCGACTGGGGCAATCGCACCGGCCCGGTCCGGCCGCCGGCTGGATGTGGACGAAACGGTCCAGGCAGTCCTCCAAGCCCGGGCAGGGGAGAGCATCGATCCTATCGTGGTACCGGTGCTGCCCACAGTCACGGAGGCCTACTTCACCCCCGTATACCGGGGCAACCCCTCCCGTTCTCGCATGAGCCTGGCGATCAACGTCGACTGGGGAGCCGATGTCCTGCCCGGCATGCTCAAGACCCTGGAAGAACTCAATATTCGCGTGACGTTTTTCGTGACGGGTCGGTTCGCACGCAGATCCCCGGACCTGGTTCGGCAGATGGCCAGAGCCGGACACGAGCTCGGTACGCATGGCTCAGAACACGTTCATCCCAGTGTGTTGAGCAATAGTGAGCTGGATCAGCTGATCGTGGAAGGTGCGAGAATCCTTCATTCCGTTGCCGGGGTGGAGACCAATCTCTTTGCCCCGCCCTACGGTGAGGTGAACGATCGGATCGCCCGCCGGGCCGGACAATTGGGCTTTCGCACCATAATGTGGACCATCGATACGGTGGACTGGACGAAGAAGACCGCCGCGGAGATCCAGCAGCGGGTCCTCTCACGGTTGGAGAACGGGGCGATCGTACTGGCCCACCCCATGCCCGAGACCGTCAAGGCGCTGCGGCCGCTGGTGACGGCAGTACGGGAACGGGGTTTCGAGATCGTACCGGTAGGCGAAATCCTGAATTAGGTATGCTGTTGTTGGCCGGTAGCAGCATCACGGCGCTGCTACCGGCGGGTCGCCAGGCGTCCGACGGCAAAGAGCAGCAAGGAGAGAGCAATCCAGCCCAACAGGAAGGCCAAGGAGTTGGCAAGCTGCAAGCGTCCGGTCAACTGGGAACGTAGGAGCCAGCCGGCCCAGGCCACCCCGACGCCCACCGCCAGCCAGAAGAGGAGGTATGCACGAGTCCCCATAGCCAGCCAGAAGCTGGGGGTGGACGGTGAACGCCCCCTTTTGACTGCGCGCCTGTCGGCCGTACTCCTCTTGGCTTTGCTGGTACGAGCTGTGCGCCAACTTGCTTCCGCCGGCAACTGCAACGTCAACCACCGTTTGTGGAAGGCATGGACCAGAAGAACGTAATATCCCCACAAACCAGCTGCCGCTACCAGATGAAACTCGCGAACGTACCGGCCTGTGGCCATCAGCCCTGCTTCAACCACCAGGAGCGCCAGGCCGCTTACCAGCGCGTGCCGGCGGATGTGCCGGCGGATGTTACGCTTTTCCTGCACCTGCCGATTCAACCTCGCTCTAGGGCCTCTTGACGGGATCCTGCCTATATACTGCTTTACTGCTTCTCATGGCTTCGCCTGCACTGGCCTGATCTCCTGCGGTCCGGGAGCGGAAAGTGCCAGGATGCGGGCTTCGACTTCCGACTGCAGGCGGTCGAGAGCCGGGAAGTTCATGCTGTGTACGTAGCATGATTCGAGTTCGTCGTGAAGCTGTTTGGCCTGCTTCAGGGTGGCGATGGCCTGGGCGTACAGTTCTTCCTCGAAATGGCTGGCTGTCTCCAGGGTCGCAGCCTGGGCTTGAACCAGCTGCCTATCCAACCCCTTGTCGAGGTCGATAACCAGGTCTCCCGGACGGGGAGCGAAAGAATGAGTAGGTGTACTGGTCACCAGGCCCGCTTGCAGCGCCGGTATCAGCAGGTGCTCCGGCCGGTCGGGGCGCAGCGCGTCATGGTAGAGTTCGCAGTCGTAGCCGCGGGCGGCGAAAAAGTCCGCAAGTCTGGCAACCAACGTGCTTTTACCGGTACCGGGAGCTCCTCGTAACACGACCAGGTGGGGGAGGTCGCCAAACAGGTCATGCAGGAAACTGAGCGATCCCTGGGGAGTGATGGCGGTGGCAAACAGCCGCCGGATTCGACCCTCCCGTGCTTCCTCCGGGCCGTGCGCCTGCCCGTTTTCCTGCCCGCACACCCGCAGCCCGGCTGTCAGGTGTTCGCTGGCGGCAGCCAAGGCCTGGCGAGCGTAGGCGTGGTTCATTGCTCTTTCGTTGACTTGTGCTTGCTCCTGACGCATGAGGAACGCTGCGCCGAGATAACGGTAGACCCGGGAGAAGAGGGCGCTTATTTCCTGGGTCAACCGGGCGATCTCATTCCGGGAGGCAGCCAGCTGTGCCTCGTCCCAGTATCCTCCCAGGTTGATGATCTCATCGACTGCACCGGGGAGTTCGGGGTCGATTACGTGGGGGGCGGTCCCGTCCACCATTGCTATCCCGAGCTCGGGGAATACCACTCCGTCGAGGGAATCCGGGTCGGATGAACAGTGGCAGTACTCCACTGCCAGCCCCCGCCCATTGAGCCTTGCGGCAATGCGTCGCATCAAAGTGGACTTGCCGGTACCCGGACCGCCCTTGATGATGAACAGCCGCCGCGGTTTCGCCGGCCGAAGATGTTCATAGTATGAAAAGAAGCCCTGCGGGGTATTGTTGCCGGCAAACAAATGCCGTACCGGAGCAGTTGCCTTTTCTGCCATCGTTTTCATACCTCCTAGCAACGAGCGCTATCAGGATATGACGCCGTCTATGACCGGGTTCCTGCTTCCATAAACCATACATTTGATTGACAAAGGGAAGACAAGTTTACATGTCGTTGACGGCGATCATCCGGGTTTGCTATTATGCCGGTGCTGGAAGGGGGGGTGGCTATGGCTGAGGGTGATACGGGAATGCCCGTGTATCCCATTGGCGTGGTGGAGAAGCTGACAGGGCTAACCGGCCGCCAGATCCGCTATTACGAGGCGACCGGGCTGGTCATCCCTGCGCGAACCAAAGGGAAGCAGCGTCTTTATTCCCCTGAGGATGTCGAGCGGTTGCTCAGGGTGAAGGAGTTGCTCAGCCAGGGACTCAACATCGAGGGCGTCCGGGCGGTACTGGGCAAGCTGCCTTTGGACAAAGAGCCGTCGGCCCAGGATAGGGTGGAGACTGGAGTTGTCGCCCGGCCTGCCGGGACTGGCGATCGGACGGATGACGAGTCAGAAGAGAAGGCAGGGCTGGATGAGCTGGCGGTCTTTGCGGCCGGGGAGCTCGGGGGGGTTCCCTCGCGGGAGGCGCTTGCCGCCGGCCGGCGGCTTAGCTCACTCTACCCGGTGACCAACCAGGCCGAGCTCACCCGGATCCTCCAGGAGAGGGAAACACGTAGCGATGTTACGAAGGGCCGTTCCAAAAGGAACAAGAGTACGTAAGGTAACGGGGAATAGCAGACTGCCGCAAGGCAGGGACGAAGGCAGGGAGGTGGGCAAAGGGCTATGGTGCTGAGCGTCCAGGATGTAATGCGCCTGGTGGCCGAGAAGGATGTACGGTTCATCCGTCTGCAGTTTTCCGACATCCTTGGGATCGTCAAGAATGTAGCCATCCCCGCCGGGGAACTCGAAAGGGCTTTCAACAACGAAGTGATGTTCGACGGCTCCTCCATCGAAGGGTTTA
>JBLNBY010000054.1:0-9984 GCA_050260295.1 Bacteroidota bacterium | reverse complement strand
TTCTCCTTGCGCTCGACCTCCTCGCCCTCCGTCACCTCTTCGAAGTCGGGGTCGATGCGCGGCCGTTCGGATTCTTCGAGCGCCAATTTCGCCAGCCGGCTCTCGTAGTAGATCGGGACGGTGGCCTTATCCTCGACTGCACGTTGGATGTCATAAATCGAAATGTAGTCGCCGAAGACCGCGCGCGTATCGGCGTCGGCCGTCTCGATGGGCGTGCCGGTGAAGCCGATGAACGAGGCATTGGGCAGTGCATCGCGCAGGTGGCGCGCGAAGCCGTCAATGAAATCATACTGGCTTCGATGGGCCTCGTCGGCGATGACGACGATGTTCCTGCGCTCGGAGAGCGTCGGGTGCCGGTCGCCCTTCTCCTCGGGCAGGAACTTCTGGATCGTGGTGAACACCACCCCACCCTCGTCTACCGCGAGCCTCTGGCGCAGGTCGGCCCGACTTTCGGCTTGCACCGGAGGCTGGCGCAGGAGGTCCTGGCATCGGGAGAAGGTGCCGAAGAGCTGGTCGTCGAGGTCGTTGCGGTCGGTGAGGACCACGACCGTCGGGTTGCCCATCGCCGGCTCGCGGATGATCCGGCCGGCGTAGAAGGCCATGGTGAGACTCTTGCCCGAGCCCTGGGTATGCCAGACCACACCGATACGGCGGTCGCCGGGCTTGCCGCCGTGTCGCCTCCCGGCATCGTACCGTCCCGGCTCCTCGGCGACCTGGTCTGCCGCCCTGAGTTGCGCGGCGCGCAGCGTCTCAGCCACCGCCACCCGCACCGCGTGGAACTGGTGGTAACCCGCTGTCTTCTTGACGAGCCGGCCCTCTCCCTGGTTTTCGAAGACGATAAAGTCGCGGAGGAGGTCGAGGAAGCGACGCTTCTCGAAAACGCCCTTCAGTAACACCTCGAGCTGCGACACGCCCACGTCTTCAACCTGCTCGCCGGAAATGGTGCGCCACGGCTTGAACCATTCCCGCCCGGCCGTGAGCGTGCCCAGGCGGGCCTCGACTCCGTCCGAGATCACAAGCAGTTCATTGAACGCGAAGAGGGTTGGTAGCTCCATCTTGTAGGTCTGAAGCTGCTCGAAGGCGGTCCAGAGCGTGGCCTCCTCATCGGCCGGGCTTTTGAGCTCGATCAGGACGAGCGGCAGGCCGTTGACGAAGAGCACCACATCCGGTCGCCGGACGTGTTTGTTTTCGCTGACCGTGAACTGGTTGACCGCGAGCCAGTCATTGTTTTCCGGATCGTCGAAGTCGATCACTCTTGCCTGCGCCCCGGCAATGGAGCCATCGGACCGGCGATATTCTACAGTGACCCCATCGACGAGTATGCGGTGGAAGGCACGGTTACGGGCCTCCAAGGTTGCGCCTTCAGGCTGGGTGACACGGCGGAAGGCGTCTTCCAGCGCCTCGGGGGGCAGGTTCGGGTTCAGCCGGGCGAGGGCATCGCGCAGCCGTTGCCCCAGCACCACCTCGCGGTAGTCGCTCCGCTCCGCGGCCAGTTCGCCGGGGGAGATCGCGGGCCCCTGCTTGACCGCCCAGCCGAGCGATTCGAGCCAGGCGAGCGCGGCCTGTTCGACCAGGGATTCGGTCACGCTCCGTTCGGTCATCACAACACCTCCACTGGGCTGTCAGGAGCCTCGCCGGACTGCTCGCTCTCCGCTTGCCCGCAAAAGTCAGCGAGATAGATGCGATACGTCTCTGGCTCCATCTGAAACAGCACCTCGCTCGGCCGGAACTCGACATCGAAGATACGGATCACGCCATGGACCTTGTCCACATGGTCATTGAACTCTGTGTTCTCATCGTATTCTTCTCGCGGAGACGGAAGTAGCTGGTGATCTTGTCGTTGAACGCGGTGCAGAAAACCGACGATAGCGTCCGCTGCTTCCGCGGCTAGAAGGGCCTGCACCGACTCCATCGCCGCGCGGGGGCTACCAGAGCCGTGCGAGGCGAACCCGCACCGGTTACGCAACTCGCAGAGTCCTTGGATCGCGGTGTGAAGTCCGTTGAGGGTTTGCGCAAGACTCCTTCGAACCTCGGTCTGCCCGCTGGCAGCCGGAGGAAGGGAAGATTTGACGTCACGGCCTTGAACAACTGCGGAAGGTTGTCCCCTGGCTCGAATGCGATCCCGCGCTCGGTGAGCACGGCCTTGCAGACGCTCTCGACAAGCGTTTTGCTAAGGTCGAACGCAAGCCCTGGATTCTCGACAACGGCGCGCTCGATGCCCTTCACTTGCTCCTCTATGTGCGCCAGGCCGCCCGCAATCGCGTCGCGCGCTCCGTGCATGACGAAGGGAAACATTGGGACTTCGGCCATCAGACTGTCCTCCCGATGAAGCGCTGCGCGTTCTTCACTCGCAGCTCGCCCGAGATGAGTTTTGGCAGTAACGTGTCGCGCAGGGTGATGAGGACGGTATTCTCATTGGTACGCGAGTTGATGCCTTTCCGTAGTTGAGACCATACCCTGGTGAAATGCATAGCTACGTGCCTAGGTGGAATCACACACGGGATCGATGCAAAATCCTTGTACGACAGGGACTGGCGAACACTCCCACTCGCGAGCGTGTTAATCCACTCTCGGGTGCACGCTCGCCGAAGCGAGAACTCCAGAAACCACCTGTACTCAGCTTCTGGCCGAGCCACAACGTAGACAGGGCTGACCGCACCAACGATTGGCTCTTCAAGCATGCCTATCGATCCGATGTTGATTCGCGAGGGATTATAGGCTACGTCCCACTGCTCAACGAGCAGGTAATTCCTGATTTCTTTGCTGTAAACGCGCTTGGTGAAGTGTTCATCGGATCTGACCAGCTTGCCGCAAGCTACCGCAGATAGAACCACGACTTCTCGGTCGCCGACTCGCTCTGTCCGCTGGGTAATGAATTGACCGAAGGTTCCTGCACTCCACCCCTCGGGGATCTTCCCAAGCTCCGAGTCCACCAGGCGGTCAGAAAAGAGATCGTAGAGGTGGGCGGGCATGCCGGGGATGGACTCGCCACGGCGCCAGCGACCCTCCACCTTGGCCCGTACGGGTTCGAAGTCCACGAACCATGCCTTGAAGATCGCCCGCGCCATAGCCTCCAACGTCTCGCTCATCCGTCGGTTTGACTCGATCTTGTCGTCGAGGGTGCCGAGGATGTGGGCGATGGCGCGTTGTTCCAGCTCCGGAAGCCGCGGATAAGGAATACGAGCCAACTGCTCAACCGTGACATTTGGAAACGTCGAACCTGTTGCCTGTGCAAGGAGATCTGGCAAGTAGTACTCGACAACTGCTCGCACGAACGGCTGAAGCTCCGGCACACGTTTGTGACGAATAGCAGCAAGCCCGCGACCTATTGCGTATTCCTGGTCAGCCCAGTTCATACGCCCGGTCGTCGAGCCGCGAACACAGAAGAGAATATCGCCTCGCATGGCGCGCTTTCTAACACCCGTAGTAAACTGCACAGGCGAGGGATGATGCTGCCCGAACTCCGTTGGCCCGTTTAAGAGTGGCAGACCGCATGGCTCCGCCGAGACAGTCTCTCCGGGGGGCGATTGACCCATCACAATGTCAGCAACATCGCCGAGGCAAAGCGTGCGACATTCATCCGTCATACCCGAAATTCCCCCAGCTTCTGAGGAATCGCCTCATACCAACGCGGCACCAGCCTGGCGCCGGAGCGCCGCGGCTAGATTTGCGCGCGGTAATGCAATAACATCGCGCGGTTATCTTATACGCGGCGCTCATACCAAGCTCCTTTCCTGGTTCCGTGTCGCGCGAGCCTGGTTTCCTCTGTGAGCCGCGTGATTAGGCGACAGGCTTGGTCCGGCGACAGCCGGCACACCTCCACCGCTTGCCAGCGGGTGACGCGCCGGCGCTTTTCCAGGAATTCACCAAGACTTCGGGCATCATGGCTCCTCCTGCAGAAACCCAAGGTGGGCGAGGTTGCGAGCGATGGCCTCGTCCAGCCGGCGCGCTTCGGCCTGCTGTTCCCGCCACTGCGCCACCAGCCGCCGCATCTTCTCTTCGAACGGCTCGTCGTCGTGCTCCTGCACCTCGGCGCCGACGTAGCGGCCGGGGGTGAGCACATAGCCGTGCTTGCGGATCTCCTCGATGGTCGCCGACTTGCAGAAACCGGGTACGTCTTGGTACTCACCTGCCTCTCTCTCCCCGCGCCAGGCGTGGTAGGTGTTGGCGATGCGGGCGATGTCTTCGTCGGTGAGCTCCCGGTGGGTGCGGTCCACCATGCGGCCCAGCTTGCGCGCATCGATGAAGAGCACCTGCCCCCGCCGGTCACGGAACCGGTGGTTCTTCTTGTCACGCGTTAGGAACCACAGGCACGCAGGGATTTGCGTCGAGTAGAAGAGCTTGTCCGGCAGAGCCACCATGCAGTCCACGAGGTCGGCCTCGATGATCGCCTTGCGGATCTCTCCTTCGCCGGACTGGTTGGAGGACATGGAGCCGTTGGCGAGCACAAAGCCCGCCACGCCCGTGGGCGCGAGGTGGTGGATGATATGTTGCACCCAGGCGAAGTTGGCGTTGCCCACAGGCGGCACGCCGTACCTCCAGCGCTTGTCCTCGCGCAGGCGCTCGCCGCCCCAGTTGCTCATGTTGAAGGGCGGGTTTGCCAGGATAAAGTCGGCCTTGAGGTCGGGGAAGCGGTCGTTGTGGAAGGTGTCGCCCTGCGCGATCTGGCCTTCGATGCCGCGGATGGCCAGGTTCATTTTCGCCAGGCGCCACGTCGTGTAGTTCAGCTCCTGGCCGTAGATGCTGATGTCCCCGCGGGCTCTGCCACCGTTGCCGTTACCAGTGGCGTGGGCTTCGATGAACTCAACCGATTGGACGAACATGCCGGAGGATCCGCAGCATGGGTCGTAGACGCGCCCCCTGTAGGGTTCGAGCATCTCAACCAAGAGGCGCACGACGCAGCGGGGCGTATAGAACTCACCGCCCTTCTTACCCTCGGCGTTTGCGAACTGGGCGAGGAAGTACTCGTAGACCCGGCCGAGGACGTCCTTGGAACGGCTCTCCGCGTCGCCCACTTTGATGTTGCTCACGAGGTCAATGAGCTGCCCAAGCCGCTGCTTATCGAGGGCGGGACGGGCATAATCCTTGGGTAATACACCACGGAGAGCAGGGTTGTCACGCTCGATAGCGCCCATGGCGGCGTCCACAAGTTGCCCTATCGTGGACTGCTTCGCGTGCACCTTGAGGTGCGCCCACCGCGCCTCGGGCGGCACCCAGAAGATGTTGACCGCGCGGTACTCGTCCGGGTCCTCGGGATCTGCACCTTGGTCGCGCTCGGCCTCCAGCCGCGCATGCTGTTCCTCGAAGGCGTCGGAAATGTACTTGAGGAAGATGAGGCCGAGGACGACGTGCTTGTATTCGGCCGCGTCCATGCTGCCCCGCAGCGCATCGGCCATGCGCCACAGCTCGGCCTCGTAGCCCACCATAGCGGTGGCGTTTATCTTGGTTGATACGTTCTTCTGCGCTTTCGGCATAGATATTCTCACCGCTGATTTCGCTTGTCCCTGTGGGCCGTGCTTCTACTAGTTAGGCACCAGCCCTTCGAGCTTTTCTGGCGTTTTTCGCTAAGCAGGCCATGAATCCTGCTGGACGCTAATATATACACAGCCACACTGCCTGCCGCGACCAGTCACCTGCAACGGGGTTTGATGGCCTAGGACACACAAGGGGTGGCAGCTCGGACCCGTCACCCCGCATACGGCCGGAATCTATGGCGAGCTGCGGAAGCGACGGGCGGTGCTCCAACAATGGAGACTTGGGTCTACCAAGGCAGCGTGAGTAGCCGCTGGGTCCAGCTGTCGGCCTGGTCCATGATTTATTCGACGTCCAGGCCGAGGTAGTAGGGAGGGTTGTAGCCGTCCCTTGACCTTGGCCATCTGCTTCACGATGCCCACAGGGCTGCCGCACCCAGCGTGCACAAAGGGTGAGGTACCAATGCTGACGGCCTCCTAGAAGGGGCTTCGGTTGTGCCGCCAGGCGTTCTTGAGGACCTCCTGACTTTCCCAGCAAGGCTCTTGGCTGAAGCGCTCCAGGAAGTGCAGGAACTCGGGTTGTAAGCGAGTTTTCCCGTGTTGCGGGACCACATCGCTCGTCGAGCGGATTCTGTTATCATCGCGGGCCCCTGTGCCACCTTTGCCGTGCCCGCCGACCGGGTAATCTAGTACCTGCAGTGTGAGTTGATGGGGAGGCTGTCAATGGTGTCCGCGTTTCAAGCATTCCTCCCGTGTATTAGTGGTTCGAGGGCGGCAATCAGGGCCGGGGGGTCATCTTGGACAGTCCGCCAGAGGATGTCCACGTTGACGTCGAAGTAGGCATGAACCAACCTCAGTACGTCTGACGGAAACACCGGCTCAGATCCTCAGCGGTACGCAGATCAATTTTGCGGCCGCCGAAGATCGCCGATGGCTCACGCTCCATGCGGGCAACACCGAGGAATCCAGGCACGTGTCCGGGCTCGAAATCTACCAAGACGTCGACCTCGCTGTCGGGACCGAAATCGTCCCGCAGCACTGAGCCGAGAAGAGCGAGACGCCGGACATGGTGTTAACGGCAAAAGGCTGCTAATCGGTCGTGCTCAATCGATACATGCGCCGCCGTGTCAGATCTGTGCCGGTCCCCGGCCTGTCTGAACCGACAGGTTGTCGCGGCCAGCTCGAAGTCACAGATAGCTCGGCCTGCGAAGGAGATTGGATCGGACGGCCGGGATAGCCGGAAGGCAGCACCGTTCAACTACGCCACCGGGATCCCCTGCATCGCCCGCAGGTACGCGATCTGGCCGGCATGGTAGCTGTCATGGGCAAGCAGACCAGCGACCCAGTGGTATAGCCGGGTTTCCCCTTCTTCTCCCACGACGCCGGTAAGCTGAGACCCGATGAGGGGGCGGACCACCTCCAAGAGGCGTGCCTGAGTCCGGTTATACTCCTCCCGCTCCGCCTTCCAACTGGCTTCGTCAAGCGCGGGCGGATTCGACCAATCACCGGTTTGGGGATCTGGTAGGGGAGACTGTTCCAACTGCGCGATCACGTACCGCCGCCAGAAGTTCATGTGGCGCACGATCTGCCAGATGCAATGCCTCTCAGGCGCAGGTTGCCACAGGGCGTGCTCCGCCGTCAACCCATCAAGCAGACTCTGGATGGGAGCATGCCAGTGGTTATCACCGCCGTCAAACCTCTCAAAAAGGTCAGCCAGAGCTACCCCCGCCAGGCCACCCGGCTCTACCGACTCGTGAGCATCATGTCCGCCGTTCGCGCCACCCATCGCTTCATGCCCCTTCCCCGGCATCCGGTTGTCGTATCGCTCCTCGCCTCTTCATTCTCCCCTACCCGACGGTCTCCTGCGTGACTTGTACGGCACAGCCTCACGACCGAGCAAGCGGCAGATCACACCCACTCGAATCATTCGGGCTGGCAGATGTGAGTGTATTACCTCCAGGTATGCCCAGTATCTTCTGTCCCCTGTGATACGCAGAAACCCAATCCCCAGGGATATCCACCGCCTGCAGCTTTCTAATCTCTTCCAGAACCGCACCTGCGTGGACGGGGCCACTAACGCCAAAAGCATTACGCCTGTTGGCAAGCGGTTCGGCATGAACCTTATCCATCACCATAACAACCAGCGCATCGTCCACGTGATACCATCGCAATCGTGGCACAAGAACCGGAAAACCCCCGATTGCCTGGTATGTACGCAACTCGTTAAGCAGCGGTTCACAATCGGAACGGCCGCTCACGATTCCCCCCTATCAAAGTGTTCCTGACGAACTTCTCTGGACCTTGGGTCCATGCATTGGCTTCGGTCCACCGCGTTCCCAGTCCACTGAGGGGCAGAGCTGGTCGACAACCAGCGTCCGGCCCCTCACCTCTATCTCCCCTCAGTATTGCCGTGCCACTACACCGGGGGAAATCCCTGCATCGCTCGCAAGTAGGCGATCTGGCCCGCATGGTAGCTGTCGTGGGACAGCAAGCCATAAGCCGAGTGAAAGACCTGGACTCCTCTCTCCTCGGCCGCATCATCGTCCAGCTGGGACGCACCGGCAGCGCCGCAGCTCTTGATCACTTCCACAAAACGCGCCTGAATGCGGTAGTACTCCTCTAGCTCGGCCTTCCAGGCAGCTTCATCGGTGGCGGGCGGATCCGACCAGTCTCCGGTCTCCGGGTCGGGTAGCGGTGCCTGCTCCAGCTGGGCGATCATGTACCGCCACCAGAAGGTAATGTGGCGTACGATCTGCCAGATGTTGTGTCGCTCCGGTGCCGGTTTCCAGAGGGCCTGCTCGGGAGTGAGCCCATCCAGCAGCCGCTGGATGAAACCGTGCCATCCGTTGCAGTCGCTATCAAACCATTCGAATACGTAGGCCAGAGCCCTCCCGACCACTCCGCCATCTTGTCCTGGCTGAGTTGCTGCCTGCCCCCGATCCTTGGAATCGGCGCAATCCATCCTATTCCGCCCCTTTCCCACGGGTGAGATCCCACTAGTCACTGCACGCATTCTGCTCTGCCGGACGGTTTCCTTTGTCAGGCATCGGCCCGCGCTCTGGGTGCGGAGCCCACCCCCCGTATGCTAAGCGCGACTACCAGCGGTCCGGCCAGCAACAACCACATGCTTCGTTGCAGTCCGAGAGACTCGCTGGCCAGACCCAAACTCAAGGGTAGCAGCGCCCCGGCAAGTCCCGCGACATTGGACAGGGCTAGCGCCGTTCCGCTCTGGCGGGGAAGAGCTGCGTAGAGCTGCGCCTTCAGTACCGGATACCAGCCCGACGTTAACAGTCCGACCAACACCAGGACTGCCATCTTCGGAATCACCCCCGCCCAGAGCAGGAAAAGCGGATAGACCGCTACCACGCCCACCAGGCTGAACCGCAGGTAGTTCAAGCCGGACACCCGGCGCAGAACTCGGACCAGCACGGCATTACCCACCAGGCTAGCCCCGGTAAGGATGCCGACCGCCAACCCCGACAGCTCCTGGCTGGTGCCAGCTGCTTCCACAAGGTAGAGGGCAACATAGCCCCGGAACACGTCGAGCATGAGGTCGGAGAATTGCAGAGCGATGAGCCATCGCACGACCTTGCCATCGCGCAGGGCAGAAACGGCCCCGTACAGACCGCACCGTAGTTCAGCCAGTGGTCCAACAGAAACCTGGCCGGCGTCCTGGCACTGGGCCACAGCGTCGGGCCCACTGCTGTCGCCGAACTCCAACCCTTCGCCAACCCCGGCTTTGCCCGCCCGGGAGTACTCCCCGTACACGGCGGACGTGCGCCAACTCACCCAGGCAGCGAGCCCTGCCACTACGGCCAGTACGGCCAGTACGAAGAACAAGGGACGCCAGCCTGCGCCAGCAGCAAGAGCGACCCCCGCAAGCGTGGGACCGCCCAGGTTCCCGAGCGAACCTGCCAGCGCCCAGCGGGCCATGTTGTACTCGCGCCGTTCGGGCGCAAGATCCATCAGTGTCGCCTGGGACAGGCCCACGAATGCTCCTGAGGCCGGGCTAGAAAGGATCAACCCCGCCAGAAGAGCAACGAAGGCCGGGGCCGCCCCCACCAGGCACAGGGCCAGGGCAAAGGCTGCTCCCCCACCTGCCACGAACAGCCGTCTGGGCCACACATCTGCAGCAATACCCAGGGGTATCTCGACCAGACTGCCGATGATGCCGGGTATGCCCATGAGAAGGCCGATCTGGGCATAGGAGAGCCCCAGCTCCTGCCTGATAGCCGGCCATACCGCACCCAGCAGGCCATCTACCGACTCGTCGATGAACTCAATCCCAAGGATTCCTGCGATGAGGAGACAAGAAGAGCGTGCTGTCGACCGGGCTCACCAGGGAGGAAAGCTCATGCTGTTCAACCTCTTCCTACACTAACTGCAACCTGATTCTCCCAAGCATAGCCTTCTCCGTCAACCAGACGGAAGCAGCTTCGGAAAGACCCTCGACGCGATCTGTGCTGCCCGCTGTACTCCCAAACGAAAGTCGGGCGAGACCATACCATTCCAG
>JBLNBY010000053.1:0-2701 GCA_050260295.1 Bacteroidota bacterium | reverse complement strand
AGACGCTCTTCTTTGACACTCTTTACCTGGATATGCTGGGCTGGGGCGGACAGGTGCTGCCGCCCATTCTCGGCGGAGCTCTGGTGGGCCTGCTACTCTGGTTGAGCAGCGGCAAACACCGTCAAAATGACCCCGGTACGTTGCTCCAACTCGAGCCCTTGCCAGGTCTGGCCGGCGTCATCGAAGCGGTGGCGCTGACAGGGGGAAGGATGCCATACAAGCCGGCGGCACCCGCGGCTGTCGCGGCAGCGATCTCCATTGGCAGCGGAGCATCGCTAGGTCCGGAAGATCCCAGCCTGCACGTGGGGGCGAGTCTCGGCTCAGCGCTGGCACAGCGCCTGCGCGTGGCGGAAGAAGACGTACGTCTCCTCGTCGCAGCAGGGGCTGCCGCAGGTTTGGCCACTACCTTCAATGCACCCATAGCCGGTGTTTTCTTTGCCTTGGAAGTAATACTCTTTGATTACGCTCCCGGGTCATTCGGCCTGGTGGTCCTGGCCTCGGTGCTGGCTTCGGTGGTGACCCAGGCAGTACTCGGTGCGCACCCGGCGTTCGTCATTCCATCCTACCGCCTGGGCAGTGCCACTGAGCTTCCCTTCTTCGTCGTCTTGGGGCTCCTGGCTGCCGGCTGCGCCATCCTCTTCACCCGCAGCATCGAGCTGGCCGAAGAGCGCGGCTCAACGCTTCCCGTACCCGCACCCCTCCACCCCGTGCTGGGTGGCTTGATCCTAGGTCTTCTGGCCCTGGTCTTTACGCCCCAGATCTTTGGCGCAGGGTACAACACCATCGAGATGCTGCTGCTTGGCGAATACTTCCCGATCTTTTCACTGGCGCTCCTGCTGGTGCTGAAAGTCCTGGCTACGGCCGTCAGCCTGGGCACAGGTTTCGTGGGCGGCGTTTTTGCTCCTTCCCTCTTCATCGGTGCGATGCTGGGCGGGCTCTACGGGAAACTCCTGGAGCTGGCCCTGCCAGGGGTCGTCTCTGCTCCGGCAGTGTACGCCATCGTCGGGATGGCGGCCATGCTGGCAGCAACCATCCGTGCTCCGCTTACCGCCCCCCTTATCCTGTTTGAGATGACCCGCGACTACCGCCTCATTCTTCCGTTGCTAGCCGCAGTGGGAGTAGCAGTCCTCCTCGCGGAACGGTTGTTGCCCTATGGAATATACCAGGCCCCCCTGCGCCGGCGCGGGATCAACCTGGTACGCGGCCGGGACATCGACGTGATGCAGGGGGTGACCGTCGAAGAGGCGATGAGCCGCAATGTCGTCTCCCTGCCGGCGACGCTGCCGCTGGCCGAAGCCCGCCAGGCACTGCAGCAGGCCCACCAACCGGCCGGCGTGGTAGTGGACCCCAAGGGTGTGCTGCTTGGCATTGCCTCCCTGGCCGATATTGATCTGGCCCTTACCACCGGGGCAGTGCCAGTACGCGCAACCGGAGAGGGCGACGCGGCTGCGGCTGGCGCGGCTGTGGCTCCATCCCCCTCGGGGGAGGCGCCATCTCCCCCACCCCCCGCCACGGTTATGGCGGTCCGTATCCCCGATCCGGCCACCGCCACCCCCGGAATATCCATGTGGGAGGCCCTCCGGCTCATGAGCAGCCATAACCTCCCCTGGTTACCCGTGGTCGCACCCCATGCTCCCCGGCAAGTAGTCGGCATGATCTCCCGGGAGGACATCGGTAGGGCCTATGAGCTGGCAGTTATTCGCAAGACAGCCCTGCAGCATCGGGCCGAAGCGATCCGGCTTGGTTCGCTCACCGGTGTCGAAGTCCTGGAAATCAAGGTTCCCCGCACGTCCCCCGCGATCGGCAAACGTCTGGTCGACCTGGGGCTACCGCCGGTCTGTGTAATCGCTTCCGTGCGCCGCGGCCGCCAGGTTCTCATTCCTCATGGAGCTACTCAGTTGCAGTCCGGAGACGTGCTGGTTGCCGTCTGCGATCGCACCGCAGTTGACACCCTGCGTGCCAGCGTCGCCCCCAAACAACACTAAATGCCAGACGGAATGTCGAGGGGGACCGCTGGCAACCGGTCCCCCTCTTGCCAAGTCAGCTTCCTGAATCTGCGCCCGGTGGGTGCTCGCAGTGAAGAGTACACACTCCGGAACGCCGGTTACACTCTAAATCCCGCAACCAGTTGCTGCAGTTTCTGAGCCATGCCAGCCAGAGTTTGGGCCGAAGCCGAAATGGTCTGCACAGTCTGGCTGGCGCTTTCGGCCGACGCCGATACCTCTTCGGCCGAGGCCGCCCCCTCCTCAGAGACGGCTGCCACCGAGTCGATTCCCTGGCGAATCTCCTTGATGCCGGCCGCCATCTCTTCGGTCGCCGCCTGGTTTTCTTCCGCCACTGCCGACATCTGGTGAACTGCTTCCTCTATAGCCCGATTCGCGTCTTCCAGAGCGTCTGCCGCGCGCACCAACGAGATCACGTTTGCTTCCGCTTCGTCCGCCACATTCTCGATCTTGCTCAAAGCCTGGATGGCTTCCTGCACCTGTTGCTCCCCTGCTTCTACATCCCGAACGGCTACACCCATCTCCTGGCCCACTTCGGCTGTCGCGCTCTGGATACGGGTAATGATCTCACCAATGGCTTTGGTCTCCGACGACGTCCTTTCGGCCAGCTTGCGAACCTCATCCGCCACTACTGCGAAGCCGCGCCCCTGGTCGCCGGCCCGCGCCGCCTCGATCGCTGCATTGAGAGCCAGGAGGTT
>JBLNBY010000052.1:0-4313 GCA_050260295.1 Bacteroidota bacterium | reverse complement strand
GGTGACCGGTACCGTCATCCAGATCGTACCTACCTCCCAGTTTGACGGCAGTTTCCCTGAAACTGGTGGGGATACTGATGCGGATTCTGACACGGATGCTGATGCGGATGCGAAGGTACTGCGTCTGGAAGGTAGAAGCTTTCCCTTCGTCACCAACCTGGGTGAGATGCAGATACATGAGGTAGAAGTGACCGGACTCGAACCCGGCACCGAGTACATCTATCGGGTGGGTGACGGCACGCCGGCAGGCTGGAGCGAGCCGGCACGGTTTACGACGGCACCGGCGGGCGCAGAACCTTTTACCTTCCTATTTACCACTGATACGCAAGCCATTGCAAATGCTTCTGCCAGCAATGGCTATGGCATCTGGGGTGAGATCTTGGGGAAAGCATTGAATCAACATCCCGATGCCCGCTTCCTGCTTGTCCCCGGCGATCTGGTGGATTCCGGCGATCAACAGGAACACTGGGAGTACTGGTTCGCAGCCGCCCGCGATTACCTGCCCTTCATACCGCTAGTACCTGCTTTGGGCAATCACGAAATGACCGGCGGCGGGGACGCAAAC
This sequence comes from Bacteroidota bacterium, assembly GCA_050260295.1. Lineage (GTDB taxonomy): Bacteria > Bacillota > Limnochordia > Limnochordales > DUMU01 > DUMU01. Next base: position 3,748 of record JBLNBY010000052.1, on the reverse strand, counting down.
TTTCAGGTGCAGTTTCAACTGCCGGACAACGGACCGTCCGGGCAGGTCGAGAAGGCCTACTCCTTTGACTACGGCAACCTGCACCTGGCGGTGCTCAACACCGAAGGGGATCTGACGGCCCAGGTGGAGTGGCTGCGGCAGGATATGGGGAAGAGTGACAAGACGTGGAAGATCGTGGCGTTGCACCGTTCTCCTTATCACAGCCGCGACATCCAGGACAGCAAGTACGTACATGACGCGTTGGTGCCCATCTTTGACGAACTGGGCATCGACTTGGTCCTATCCGGGCATGACCACTCTTACATGCGGACCTGGCCGCTGTACAACGGGAGAATCGTGGAAGAAGGAGAGGGAACCGTCTATATCGTTGGTGGAACGGCCGGTTCCAAGTTCTACTCGGTGGGCAACCACGAGTGGATGCGGGTCAAACTGGGGGAGACGGTTCAGGTGTACTCTGCGATAACCATCGATGGTAATAGGCTCAGCGTTACCGCAACTACGCGGGATGGCCGGACCATAGATTCCTTTACCATGGTGAAAGAAGCAGAGTAAGCAGAATCGGAGGCGCTACAGCCAATATAGCGCAGGGAATTGCGCCCTCGTGGGCGAGAGCGCTCGGGCCGGCACCCGGGCGCTCTCGTCACGTTGGGTGCGCCACGACCTCATCCTTGGAACAGCAGTCTGGTTCCCTTGGAATTGAATTGGGCCTATTTCTATGACCACCTCTTCCGAATCGGCTACAGATACTGGCAAGTGCGCACGGACATGGGGGCGCAAACTTTCCAGCAGGAGGGGCTTTTGGCATCCTGGGGGCTCCAGTTTTGAGCAATCTGCCACCACGTTCTCTGCCGAGGGCCAGTGCCCGATGCGCGGCTTTTCATATCCCGCCCCCCAGACATCCTTTACCTGTCCGACCTGGTCGAGGGGGCCGGAATGGACGAAGAGATAGGTAAAATGGTGGCCGCGCCGGGTAGCGTTTCATGCTTGGATACAAATAACTGGTGGGATCGTCAGGGCCATATCCTGGCGATCCCACCCGGTATGGTGATGTGGCCATGCAGTTATGCGACTGTACAGCCGTGTGGTCGCTTTCCCCGCGGGACTAGAAACTAGAACGTGCGGGTGTAGGTCACTTTGACGTAGTTGTCGTCTCTGCTGGCCGGGTCGTCCACGGACGACCGTTTGACACTGAAGACGAGACCGGTAGGGTCTGTGTAAGAAGCCTCCAGTGAAGTTATCCCCTCTGTTCCTTTGACAGCATATATCCAGGCTGCGCGGACATCCCGGAATTGACCGATACTCATCATGGTATCGATTTTGAATGTCTTGGCAGCCGTTCCGCTGACTGGGAACTCTACGGCAAAGCTCGGGACCACCCGTTGGATTGGACCGAACTGCGTCTTGATGACATTGTTCAGCGTCAGGGATGACCGTGATCGGGGGATATTCGTTGACTTTTCGACATACTGGTCGTGCTCGAAGTGGATGTTCACCGGACGCTGGGGGAAGAGGGCCAGGTTGCCGGTGACCGCCCAACCCTGCCGGTTTCGCCACGCATAGATCGGGTTGTCGTCCTCGCTACGCAGGCCCGCCCAGGGTAGGAACCCTCCGTCGATGTTACGATAGGTCACCGCGAGAGCAAGCGGGGTCGCCACTATCTCCCCGGCCGAACCGAGCGTTTTGGAGAAGGTTGCGGTCTTGAAACGGTATGCATCCCTGCCGGCAGACCCATAGTCGAGGGTTTGCAAGCCCACGGAACCCTTGACGTCAACCCCAAACCAACGGGTAGCGGCTTCCACTGCTGTAACCCTCTCGGTGAAACCGACAGTTGCATCCCCGGGGACGATCGGGCTGCCGGTCTCCCGGTCGACGAAGGTAACCCTAGCTCCAGTCCCGGCCAGAGGTGACAGGTGCTCTTGCAGCCAAGCCGCCATTGACTCATGGCCTGCCAGCAGGTACGCGTAATCCGTAGTCTCGGACGGAGCATAGATCTCCTCTACGCCGGGCAGAACCCGCAGGACCGTCCCATCGGCGGCCAATTCCGCAAAGGTCCAGTATAGTGAGAGGCCTATCGGCCCCTTGTTGACGCTCTCCCGGGTGTACAGCACCAGCTTATTGGCGTACTGGACCAGCGTGTCGAAGTCTGGCGTGGGGTCTAGAGCTGCGATTGAGGCCGTACTGCCATCGGGCACCTCAATTCCCAGAGACCCAGCGGTGAAGCTGCCTCTCCGCGTATTGTGGTACAGACTCAGGTCGAATCCGTGCCAGCCCGGGAGACGAAGCGCACCCCCGTAACTGATCGTGGTGGGCCCGGGGTCAAGTGGGGCGGTTCTATACTTGGGCCAGGCGAAATAACCAGACAGTTCAACATGACCGATCTTGAGATCCTTGATCAGCACACCCCGGGTGGCAGCCGGGTCGGTCTGTCCCGCGATGTAAGCGGGGCCAGTGATGCGCAGATCACCAAAGGTGCGGGTAAAGGCGGGCCCGCCATTCCAGAGCGGGCCGGAGGCAGTCACGGAGATGGCATAGGGTGTGAAGGGAGACAACTGGGGATAGCCTTCCCAGAACTTGTTGGTAGTGTCATACCACCGAAGTCCGATCCAGAGGCCTGCCGGACCGGCGTCGGCTCCGATTACGACATGGGTTTGTCCCGTCCACTTATCCTCATTCGTGTACTCGATGGTTGTCTCCACCGAGCCGGAGAGGTTGATGGGTGCGGCCAGGGCCGCACCTGACAGTAAGAGGACAAGGGCGATGAGCGCTATGAACTTCAGTCGATACATCATGGCTTCCCCCTCAGACAGTCACTGCCAGCGTCCTGGTCACTGCTAGCGGTTCGATTTCTTGAGAATCTGCGTGATGGCGGTATCGAGCTCGTTTGCGGCGACTGCAACACCCAGCCCCTTCGCGATGATGTTCTGGCAGGCCACATTGATGGCGTTCATTATTTCGTCGTACATGGGATGTGCGAGCTCCATCGACGCCGATTGGAGTCCGGCCAGGAGCGTTCCTAGTTGGCGGTCTTGGCGAGCAAGATCAGCAAACCAGGTCGTTCCCCTGGGTATGAAAACCTTTGCCTCGGACAGCCAGGTAGGAGCGTGTTTTTCGGAAGTCATGAAATCGATCAGCTTCCATGCCGCTGTCTGGTTCTTGCTGCCAGAAGTGACGTAGTATCCCCACGCATAGGCGATACTCGCTGGGCGTCCCGAGGCTAGGTGGGGATAGGGAGCCACGCCCAGATCGAAGGGGAGCCCCGTATTCCGGAAGTCGAAGAGAGCTACCGTCAGACCGGGAATGAAGCCTACCTTACCTGCGTTGAAGTTCTCGATGCCGAAGTTGGGGTTGGCTGCCTTGTACTTGTGATAGAGGTCAGCAAAGACCTGAAGCGCCTGCACGGCCTTGGGGCTCGAGAAAGCAGGGCGGCCATCCTCTATCCAGTCCGTACCCGCCGAGCGCAGGAAGCTCAGGAACCAGAATCCGGTGAAAGGGCCCCAATTCAGGAAGCTGAGCCCCGCCTGCTCAACCCCCTGGGCGCCCATACGGGTCAGCTTGCCGGCTACAGTACCGAGTTCCTCCCACGTGGAGGGGATTTCACCGATGCCGCGAGTCTCGAGCATATCCCGGTTGTAATAGAGTCCAAGGCCGGTCAATTCGGTGGGTACGAAGTAGAAGCGGTCCTTGTACATGAGTGCTCCGGCCATACCGGGCATGAATAGCTTCGGGATGTCAGCCGCGGATGTCAGGC
>JBLNBY010000051.1:0-5961 GCA_050260295.1 Bacteroidota bacterium | reverse complement strand
AGGCTGCGCTGAACGGGGCGGGGGAGTTCTCCGTGCAGGGCGGCCACGAGGATGCGCACCGCCAGGCTGCCCATGTCGGCCATGGGCTGTTCCACGGTGGTCAGCGGGGGATCGAGGTAGGCGGCAGCGATGGAGTCGTCGAAGCCGACCAGTGAGATGTCGTGGGGAACGGAGAGCCCGAGCTCCTGTAGGGCGCGGCGGGCGGCAAGGGCGAGGGAGAATCCGGCGGCGAAGATGGCCGTGGGCTGCTGGTCGGCCGGGCAGGACGTCAGCAAGTGCCGGACGGCCTCCGGCACGGTCAAGTGCCAACGTTTCTCATCGGCCAGCTCGACTATTCGGAACGAACCGTTACCACCGCTCTGTGCAGTCGCCGGAGAGGCGGCTGCTGCAGCCGGGGCGGCCTCCACTGCTCCAGCTCCTGCTCCCGGCACTGCCTTTGCTCCTGTCCCTGCCACTGCCATTGCTCCAGCCCCGGCCCCAGCTCCAGCTCCTGCTCCTGTCACTGCCCTTGCCCCTGCCGGTTCCTCTTCACCAGCGCGGAGCATGCCGGGGAGCTCCAGCAGGCCGGCAGCCAGGCAGGCAGAGCGGAAGCCGTCGGCCCGGTCGGCGCTGTCCTGCATCTCCCAGCTTCCCGTCAGGCATACCAGCCGGCGGTGTCCCAGCGCCAGCAGATGCCTGGCCACCTCGGCGGCGGAACGGGCATTGTCCACATAAACGTTGTGCCAGGGGTGCCATTTCGTGTCGAGGCGGGTGCCGACCACCACAAAGGGAATCCGGTGGCGCTCGAGAGCTCGCAGGGATGCCAGGTGTTGCCGGCGCGGCGCAATCACGATCAGACCGTCGGTATGGGCAGCGAGGTTGAGCAGAGTCACAGTCTCGGTCCTCGCTCCGAGGGTGGGCCTGGACACGGCTTGAGCCACGGCATCAGCCAGGCTTTGCAGGTTTGCACCTGCCATCGTCTCAGCCACGGCCTCATTCCTGGCCCACTGTTCCCGGGCGGGCAGCCCGGCTCCATCCTCCCAGGCCGCCCCGAGCAGCACGGCCTGGGCGCCGAGCGAGGGCAATACTTTATTCATTCCCTCCAGGATGGAGGTTACGTAAGGGTTTCCCACCGGAACTGCCATGTCAGCCACCACGCCCAGGCGGAGCGGGCGGACGTCCCCTCCTGCGCCGGTGCGACCTGAGTTGGCCGAGTCCAGCGATGGGGGAACGGACTCGCGCTTGCGGACGTAGGTGCCGCTGCCGCGGATGCGCAGGAGGAGCCCTTCTCCGACCAGGTCATTGAGGGCGCGGGTCACCGTGTTGCGGCTGACGCCGAACTTGCGCATCAGCTCCGTCTCCGGCGGCAGCTTTTCACCGGGCAGGTACTCACCGGCCTGGATGGCCGTGCGTACATGCGCTTTGAGCTGCTCGTACAGGGTGGACCCAGATCCTACCCCAGCCCCCGTTCCCAACCTTGAGTCCTTCATTCCCATGCCCTTCGACCTCTCTCCCCAAACCCTGGTTGACAAGCAAGCCGGTGGTGGTTATTGTCTAAATTAGCACCATCATATCGTACGACTATATACTACTACTTGCCCTGGCGCTTCCGGGAGCGAGAGCGGTTCAGCGGTTCGCTCCTCCACGAAGAGTCCGGACAGCGGTCCGCAAGAGTAAGTCTAGCGGAACTTCCCATCTATGCGTCGGCGTCATCGGTGCTCTAGAAGGGAGTCTACACGATGAGAAGAAGTTGGCATGTTAGTAGTCGCCTGATGTCGTGGGGGAAACGGGTGTTACTCGCAGCGGTCGCCTTGGTCCTGGCTGTGAGCGCACTGGGGTTGGTACGGCCAGGGACGGGGGAAGCTGCCAGCAGCTCAGCTACACCGCTGCGAGTCATGGTTTGGGGCGGACAGCCGGAGATCGAGACGTACACCCGCATGATCGATGCTTTTCGCAAGGCACATCCCGATATTCCGGTGCGGCTCGAGCCAACCACCTGGGGCGAGTACTTCAACAAACTCCAGGTGCAGATTCTCGCCGGTAACGCGCCGGACATCGTCCTGCTCAACGGTGCCTTCATTCGTGATCTGGCCGAGCAGACAGCCCTCACCGACCTGAATCCGTTCATCCAGCAAAACAAGTTTCCGCTCGACAATTACTGGGAGACCCACGACATCCTGCGGGTAAACGGGAAGATGTATGCTCTTCCCCTGGCCGGCGATGTCGCCGCGCTGTACTACAACCGTTCCGCCTTTGACAGTGCCGGTATCGCCACTCCCACGGCCGACTGGAAGTGGGACGACCTGCGGGAGGCAGCCCGCAAGCTGACGGTTCGGGCTGGTGACGTGACTAAACGGTATGGGGTCATCTGGGACATAGGCGGCAACGGGCAGAGCTCGTATATCAATTTCCTGCTGCAAAACGGCGTGCGCGTGCTCAACGAGACGCATACCCGCTCGCTGCTCGGCACTGAACCGGCGGTGGAAGCCATCCAGTACTGGACGGACATCATTCTCCGGGATGGGAGTGCTCCCCGTCCCAACGTCCTGTCCGGAGTCAGCCAGGCTTTCCTGGATGAGAAGGCCGCCATGGCCTACCACCTGGTACCGTTGCCGATCAACCTCTTTCAGCAGGCCAAGTTCGATTGGGACATAGCCCCCATGCCGATCGGCCCCAAGCAGCGGGCTTCGGAGGTAAACTTCCTCGGTTTTGGCATGATGGCGGGCAGCCGCCAGAAGGACAGGGCCTGGGAGCTCCTTTCTTTCCTGGTAGGTGAAGAAAGCCAGACCATCTTTGCCTCCTTGCGCCAGAATCTGCCCGCCCTGAAGGCTGCGCTAACAGTACCGGCATTTGCCGACCCGCGCAAGCCGCCGCGGGGGCTGCTGCCCACGTTGCAGGTGACGATGCCGCGCACTTACGACCTGCAGTTCACCACGGGTTGGACCGAATGGACCAACCTGATGGGGGCTACGATGAGCCGCATTTCCCAGGGACAGGTGGCGGTGGAAAGCGGGTTGCGGGAGATCGCCGAGAAGATCGACACGGTGCTGCGCCGGGTGAACCCGGCCAAGTAGATGCACTAGCTACAGGCCGGCTCGTGCAAGCCGCCGAGCACGGTGTTAAAGCTGACTGAAGCTATCGTGATGCAGAGTGGCTCCCCTTGACTCGAGGGGAGCCACGTGAACTTTTGCCCTGCCACGCTGTTTCTCTCACTTCCTCGTCGACCAGTACTTGTCGCTGTCGGCATTGGTTTCGCCTTCCAGCCTATCGCAGTAAGCGTTGATCCGCCGCTTGCATGGAGTGGATCATGAACGAGCAGTTCGACCCCTTCGCGAGTCACAAGAGGGATTTCCTGTCCTGAACCGAAAGGCACCCGTTGGGTGCTGTCGGGTATGGGCTGCGGGTTGCTTTGGCACCTTGGTACATCCTAGGGGGCAGAGCAAGTATTGCAGTGTGGGGGGATGCTGATGAGCTACGGTTTCGGACGGGGAAGCTGGGGCGGCCGACGGGGATCGGGACGGGCCCGTTGGCTGCTCGGAGTCATCTTGCTGCTGGTCGCTGTCGGAACGTCGGTGGGCTGGGGCTTGAGCCGGCGTGAGGTCCGTCGGATCGAAGAGCGGGCCCGGGCGCTGCAACAGCAGCTGGATGCCCTGAAGGCGGACGGGAAGGTGGACGAGGTGGCAGCATATGAGTTGCCGGAAGCACCTGCGGACCAGGCGGCCTGGCAGGCGTACGTGCTCTTCCACCAGGCGGAGGCCATGTGGCGGGGTGCGTACGAAAGCTGGCTGGCCAGCGACTGGCCGGGCGGGGAGCAGAGGGATGAAAGGCACAGCCTGCTCCTGGCCACACTCCGGCAGGAACTCGCCGCGGTCGCTACTGCCACGTACCTCAATGAGCAGGTGAACCGCCTGCGGGACGTGATCATCGGCGGCGAAGGCGAGGTGTCATTCCCGTCCCGGGATGAACTGGTTTCTCTCGAGGTTGTCGCCGGAGACACCGAACCTGGCACCGACGGTTACGATGCCAGTGGTGACGGGGCTGAAGCCACGGGTCAGAGGAAGAGGATGGTCGTGGAGGTCAAAGCCCGCCGCCATGTGCCAGCCTATGAGTGGTCGGGGCGTGCCTATGTCCAGGATGTGACCTGGCAGATCGAACTGGTCCGCACGCCGCTTGGTTGGCGGATAGGCCGGGTGACGGAGCAGCTGGGCGACCGCCGTTCGGAAGGGTGAGTCCGGGGAACTCAGGGTTCGGCAGGGATCACGAACCAAGCGAGAATGTAAGCTATGATGCCCGAGCCACCGAGAAGGACGAAGACTATCCAACCCAGGCGGACGAGGCTGACGTCGAGACCGAAGTACTCGGCCAGACCGCCACAGACACCGCCGAGGATTCGTTCACGCTTTGATCGATATAGCCGTTTGGGTGTTGACACAGACGAAACCTCCTCCGCCTTCTCCGTTGAACGGGGCAACCCGCAACAGCTTCCGTCCGCAGTGATGCTGCCCGCTTCTATTCGCCCACGTCATATCTATGTCCTTCCTTGCACCGGGTGTCCCACGCAGCGGGGCGAGCAGCCGCTCGAGGAGGCTTTGGGTTTTGCTGCCGGTTTACGCCCGAGCGGCTGCCCTGGCCCGCGAACTCGTTGGTGGTGGTGACGTCACTGGGCGGAGGTAATGGTAAACGTACGCCAGCCGCCCGCGGCAAGAGAGACGGCCTGGTAATCGTACCAGGGACGGGTGAGCGTACCCAGGTCTGGAGTCGTGCGGGCCGCCAGCGGTCGCCAGGAGTAAGTTCCCGCCGGCCAATTCGAGTAGCCGGTGGGGGGCTCGGCTCTGTACAGGTCCAATTCTGTGGCCGGAACCTCCCAGAATTCCGTGTCGGACATTCCGGGGGCCAGGATCTCCACTAGATAGGAGACGGATTGTCCCGCCACGGACGTCCACTGCAGCGTGGGCAGGTCGTCAAGTACGGCGGCGTCCCCCGGCGAGAGTGGTGCTGGCTTGCTCAGGAGGGCCAAGGGCACGACGGAGCGGCTGACCGATGTTGCCGACTCTTTGCCCAAGCCGAAAGCTGACACGGTATAGGTACTCGTCTGGCCCGGCACGAGCTCCGCAGCAAAGTCGTCCGTCCGGTAAATGTCGGAGTTCGGTTCGGGGTTAGTCGTCCGGTGGTCGAAGGCGAAGCGCCCGTTGCGGTACACGCGGAAACCAGTCACTCCGGTCAAGTTGGCCTGCCGCCAACCCACCGTCGTGAAGAGGAAGGCGTTTGAGCCAGGTGGTAGCGCCGCCGGTTGCACGCGTTTCTCCCCGGCATTGCTGCCCGCCTGCCCGCCTGTCTGCGCACCCGCTTGCCGGACCGCCCGGGAAACCCATTGCAGCAGACTGGGGGTAGAGTTGGGGGTAGAGCTCGCACTCATCGGGGTCACGCTGGCGCCCGCCAGCGTCGGTGGGATGTCAAGGAAAGAATTCGTTATCGTGTTTGCCACCGCACCCACGATGTTGGGGGGCGTATCCAGCTGTGGCGGGTTGGTCGAAGGTGGACCGGACCAGGAAGAATCGATCACGGTGTTGCCCGCCCGGTCCATGGCAACGAACATGACGGTGTGTTCGCCAGGCCCCCGGTCCCAAATATTGGGAACAAAGAGAGTGTCTGCGTAAGACTGGGCACCATTCAGCAGCCGACCTTGCACATGTCCCCAGTCGTAATCCATGAGCCAGCCGACGAACCTGAGGCCGCTACCCCCGGCCTCGTCGTTTGCCGAGACGTCATACTTGGATGGATCACCGGTATGACCCTGCGCGCTGAGGGTGGGCAGCCGGTCGTCGCTGGCAAAGGATGGATCGCGCTGCTGCTGAACTAAAGTCATGCGCACCGTTTCCGCTTTCCAGACGGGTACTTCCGCCCGGACCGTTGCCCGCTGTGACTTGGAAACAACTAACTCGTACCATTTGACCTGGCGGTCTGCTGGTGCCGGCGGTAAGT
>JBLNBY010000050.1:0-2754 GCA_050260295.1 Bacteroidota bacterium | reverse complement strand
CCTCCGCCGCCCGCTACGAACTGGGCGACGACCCCCACTACTCGGAACTCAGCCTCACCCTCCTCCGCCGCCTCCACTGCTTCGACGTCTCGCTCAAAGCGGAACCGCTGGACCAGAAGTTTTCGCTCGGGGTCGTGCTGCGGTAACCGCAAACGCACCATTTTATCAAAGTTAGAAAAAGGGTGCAAGGAGAAGGATGAAAATGGCGGACTGTAGAACGTGACCCAAGTACACCGGGATTGGCTGACTGGGGGTTACGTTCGGCGTGGAGCAAAAGGTGGACGCGGCGGCCGCCGTTGACGAAATCGATCTCTTCGCTTATCTGGAAATCCTCTGGCGTCACCGATGGCCTCTTCTCGGGCTTATCCTGGCGGCGATGGCGGCGGCAGCCATCCTGAGTTGGTGGGTGATTCCGCCCACCTACGAAGCGACCAGCATGGTTCAAGTGGGGAACGCCCAGCTGGATTTGTCCCTGGGCAGCCCTGAAACATACCGAAGCATTCTCCTGTCTGGGCCAGTGCTGAGCCGGGTGGCTCGCACCAGCGGGGTCGACAAGGATATCATCGAAAAAGCCGTGAAGGCCGAGCCCGTTCCGAACACGAATCTACTGAAGCTCACGGTTCAGTCAGACTCGAGGGAGCGGAGCCAAGCCCTGGGGGAAGCCTGGCAGGAGTCATACCAGACAGCAGTCCAGGAGATATGGGACACAAGCGTCTCCGTACAGTTGATCAGCGAACGCGCCCGCTTGGAGGGTATGCGCGAGTACTTGCGGGAGCTGACGGTGTCTATCCTGAACCAGTCAGGGTTCAAGGCAGGGACGGCCGTTCTGGTCGACGGTGATGCCCTCGCAGCAGCGGGCGAGGTCAAAAGGCTGGAACAACTCCAGGCAAGGATCGCGCGGGGCGAGTTGAGCGACGTCATGGTGGTCGCCCCCTTCAAAGCCGAAAGAGAGCCCGTGGCGCCGCGGAAGGCGCTGAACGTGGCCATAGCTGGGTTCCTGGCCCTGATGGTCGGCGTCTTTGGTGCTTTTGCGGTGGAAGCCTGGCGGGCGCGCCGGGGAGTGGCGGGGTGAGGATGGGTGCGGAGCGAGAGTGACGTCCCGGCAAAACCCAAAGGCCCACTGGCCTCTTTCGCCTGGGTCAGACGGCTTGGTCTGCCCCTGCTCGACTTGGCTTTGATCGCGGGCGGCCTTTTCTTGGCGTACGTCATTCGGTTTGATGGGCGAATTCGTGCGCAGTACAGGCCAAAGCTGCCGGAAATCGCCGCGATTTGGGTTGTGGTGAGGGTCTTCTGGCTGTTCATTTACCGGTTTTACCACCAGGCCTGGGAGTATGCCAGCATCCGGGAGCTTTTGGTGACCGGAACGGCGGTTACGATGGGCTCACTGACGCTGTTCGCAGCCAACTTTTTCCTTCCCTTCGACGGTTTTCCGCAGCGGGTGCCGCGCAGTATCTTCTTCATCGAGTGGTTTTTGGCCATGTTCTTGCTCGGCGGCAGCCGGTTGCTCATCCGGATCCGTCACGATGCCGGAAAGCAGCAGTCCAACCTTCACCGCGAGAACCAGGCAACGAGCGCCGCAAAGACCGGCAAGCGACTGCTGATCATCGGCGCCGGAGACGCCGGGGCGCTGGCCCTGCGGGAGGTGCAGCGGTCCACGGACTGGCAGGTGGTAGGGTTCATCGACGACGACCCAAAGAAACACGGGCAGGTAATGGGCGGCGTCAGAGTGCTTGGCGGACGGGAGCGCATTACTGATGTCGTTAAGACCAAGGAGGTCGACGAGATCCTGATCGCCATGCCCTCGGCCTCCCGGCACACGATGCGCGAAATCTTTGCGGCCGCCCAGAAAACCGGGCGGCCGGTGCGCACTTTGCCAGCGGTATATGAGCTGATCAACGGGCGGGTGACGGTCAATCAGATCCGGGAGGTACAGATCGAAGACCTGTTGGGCCGGGAGCCGGTGAAGACGGACCTGCGGTCGATCGCCGCTTACCTCAGCGGCCGCACGGTGCTGGTCACGGGAGCCGGCGGTTCCATCGGTTCGGAGCTTTGCCGACAGATCGCCCGTTTCCGCCCCAGCCTGCTGGTTCTGTTGGGTCACGGCGAGAACAGCATCTTTCTCATCGAGGGAGAGTTGCGGCGCACCTACCCCCAACTGCCCCTCCGAGCGGTAATCGCCGACATCCGGGACGGCGCCAAAATCCAACGTTTGTTTACCGACTTTCGCCCCGCCGTGGTCTTCCACGCCGCTGCCCACAAGCACGTGCCGCTCATGGAGGCCAACCCGGACGAGGCGGTGAGCAACAATGTCTTCGGGACGCTCAACCTGGTGGAGGCGGCGAACAGGGTCGGAGTCGAGCGGTTTGTCATGATCTCGACCGACAAGGCGGTCCGACCGGTGAACGTCATGGGATGCTCCAAGCGGGTGGCGGAAATGATCGTTCAGCGGGCCAACGCCCACAGCCGCACTCGCTTTGTCGCCGTGCGGTTCGGGAATGTCTTGGGCAGCCGGGGTAGCGTGATTCCCATCTTCAAACGCCAGATTGCCGCCGGGGGACCGGTAACCGTGACCCACCCCGAGATGTGCCGGTACTTCATGACCATCCCCGAGGCGGTTCAGTTGGTCATCCAGGCTGGGGCGCTGGGCGAGGGGGGGGAGATCTTTCTTCTCAACATGGGGGAACCGGTCCGCATCCTGGACTTGGCCCGGGACATGATCCGCCTCTCAGGCCTCGAACCGGAAGTGGACATCCC
>JBLNBY010000049.1:0-3574 GCA_050260295.1 Bacteroidota bacterium | reverse complement strand
GAACCCGGTCCTTTCGATTCTCTTGAGAAACTGCTTGGGTATGATCTGGTCCGTATCAACGTTGACGCGATCCAGAGGAGCGACCAGCCCCTCGACGACCCGCAGCGGCTTCATGCGACTCCCTCCTGCGCCAGGAATTGGCGTACATCGACGAAATGGCCGGCCACGGCTGCTGCCGCCGCCATCTCGGGGCTGACCAGGTGAGTACGCCCACCCCGCCCCTGACGACCTTCGAAGTTCCGGTTGGAAGTGGAAGCAGCCCGTTCACCTGGTTGCAGGATGTCGGGATTCATTCCCAGGCACATGCTGCAGCCCGCCTCCCGCCACTCGCAGCCGGCCTCACGGAAGATGCGGTCGAGGCCTTCTGCCTCCGCCTGCCGTTTGACTACCTGCGAGCCCGGCACTACCAGCACACGTACCCGCGGGTGAACCTTCCGCCCCTTCAGCACGGCCGCTGCCGCCCGCAGGTCTTCGAGGCGGCCATTCGTACAAGATCCGATGAAAACGCGGTCGATGGCAATCTCGGTGATGGGTGTCCCTGGCGTCAGCCCCATGTAAGCAAGGGCCGCCGCGGCCGCCCGGCGGGCTGGTTCAGTCGGGAAGAGTCCCCGGTCCTCAGGATCGGGTACACGGCCCGTGACCGGCACGACCTGACCCGGGCTGGTACCCCAGGTGACCTGCGGCACGACGTCCGCTGCATCGATCGTGACCGACCGGTCGTAGACAGCCCCAGGATCGGTCGCCAGCTTCCGCCAGCGGGCCACGGCCTCATCCCAAGCCTCACCCCGGGGAGCATACGTACGACCGTAAAGATAACTGAAGGTAGTGTCGTCGGGAGCGATCATCCCGGCGCGGGCTCCGGCCTCGATGGACATGTTGCAGACCGTCATACGCCCTTCCATCGATAACGCCCGGAAGGCCTCGCCCGTGTACTCGACGACATGGCCGGTGGCACCGTCTGTGCCAATCTGGCCGATTATATAGAGGATGAGGTCCTTGGCCGTAACCCCGGGGAGTAGTCTCCCCTCCGCCCGGATCTCCATCGTCTTCGGCCTGGCCTGCCAGAGGGTCTGCGTGGCCAGGACGTGCTCGACCTCGGAGGTGCCGATGCCGAAGGCAAGGGCACCAAATGCGCCGTGTGTCGACGTGTGCGAGTCGCCGCAGACGATGGTCATGCCCGGCTGCGTCAACCCCTTCTCCGGGCCGATGACGTGGACGATGCCCTGCTCGGGGGAGTGCAAATCCCAAAACGTGATGCCAAACTCCTCGCAATTCCGGCGGAGAGTATCCATCTGCTGCCGGGCGATGGGGTCTGCCACCGGCAGACTCCGGTCGGTGGTGGGCACGTTGTGGTCCATGGTGGCAAAGGTGCGCTCCGGACGGCGCACCTTGCGCCCTGCCAGGCGCAGACCCTCGAATGCCTGCGGTGACGTCACTTCGTGAACCAAATGCAGATCGACATAGATAAGGGCAGGCTGGCCCGGTGGCTCTACGACCACATGTTCATCCCAGATCTTCTCGAAAAGCGTGCGCGGCCGCCCGGAATCGGGTTGCTGGTTCATGCTGTCCGACGCCCCTAACCCCCTACCTGGCAAGGGTATTCAACGCCCGTTACCCCGCCCAAGCAGGGACTGAATGAAAGGTAGAGATGGATGTTGGCTCTTATGATAGCATAGTTGCCTGGCGCGTGAAACCTTCTCGCAGGAAAGAGAGGAGCGCCGTGCTAAAGCTGCCTGGGTTCTCCATGCTGGCCAGGTGACCGGCCCTGGGGATCACCACCAGCCGTCCACGAGGCAGCGCCGAAGCCATGGACTCTGCCACCGTCACAGGGCTAAGCCCGTCGTGCTCGCCCACCAGCACCAGGGCCGGGCAATCCAGTCGCCTGAGAGTGTCCGTCGAGTCGGGCCGGAGTGCCATCCCCCGGGCAGCCGCGGCCACACCGGCAGGGTCATTCTGCCCGGCCAGGGCCAATACGGCTTCCACCTCATCCTGACCGGCACCTGGCCGGAGCAGCCCTCCAACCATCGTCTCCGCCACCGCCCGGACTCCTTTCTCAAGCGCCAACCGGGCGGTTCGCTCCCGGTTGGCCCTCACTTCGGGGCCGTCGGCCCCGGGCCGGGTATCGGCCAGGACCAGCCCGGCAACCCGCTCGGGATAGGCCCGGGCCATGGCCATGGCCACATATCCGCCCATGGACAGCCCGACCAGTACTGCCCGGGCATGCTGATAGAAATCGAGCAGCGCCACCACGTCTTGCGCCATCACCTCCATGGTCACTGCCTCGTCTGCACCCGGCAGGGGGCGAGTAAGTCCGAAACCGCGCAAATCCGGCGCATAAGCTGTCCAACCCTGATTCGCCAGCGCCGCCAGCTGTGGCTCCCACATCCCGCCCTGGAGGGGGAACGCATGGAGAAAGACTATCGGCAACTGCGAACGCCCGGAGACGCTACGAAGGTGCAGGTGGAGTTGGCGCGAAGGCAGTTCTGCGTCTACGTGCTTCATAAGTCTCCCTTCTATATAGAAAGGGGGGGGAGGCTGGACCGACCATGCCTCCCGGGGAACGAACCGGAATACTTGCAGCGTAGCCTACCGCCGGCAAGCGTTACGCCCGGTTGCGAGTGCGCCGTACGATGGGCCGGAAGCTGACTTGCAACTCCTCAAGAAGCCGGAGAACCTCCGCCGCCGCCTCGTAGGAATCTTGATCGTTGCGCTTGGCACTTTCGATCACGTTGGCAATAGCCGTACGGACGATGGCCTCTGGATTCTTTATATTGGCACGCATTCACCAGTCACCTCACAAGTGATAGGTTCTTCGTTCATCTTACCCACCTTATGCTTCCAGGTCAAGCAAAGTGAAGAAAAAGTGGGTCAAAAATGCGTTAACCGGTTCAGAGTTGAATAGTACGGCCATCCCGCGCTGCCATCTCCAGTTGGTTGGAGTTGGATGGATCCTGGGGAATCCCTGCCGATGTGGGAGTGCAAAGAAAGGCGGGGCGTCCCCCGCCTCATCCCTGGCGATTTGCCGAACTTCTGCCGAAGTAACGAACTGCCGCACTCAACACGCCTAGACGCGCCGCACTCCATCGCCGTGCATCATACCGGACGTGGCGGCGCCTGCGCCAACCGTGGTGCGCGCTCCCTGCACTCCTTGTATCGCTTGCATTCCTTGCTGGTAATTCTGGGCCAGCTGGTTCATGTACTGAGGATCGGCCTGGGGCGGTACCTGATACCAGTTGTTGGCCTTGGCCATTTCGAAGAGCTGCCATTGAGTCTGCTCGCACTGGTTGCGCAGGTTGAGGAAGAGCTGGCGCAGTTGCGGGGTGGCAGACTCGATGGAAGCCATGGTAAAGCTCTGTATTCCCATTTTCGCAGTGTTCAGCATGTCCATGGCGATATCTTTATCCTGCATACGAAAACCTCCTCCTAGCCTACTGCAGCATGCCCATGAGCTGCTGGGCCGCCTGGGTGGAACGGGCCGCCATCTGCTGTAGCATATCCTTGAGTTGGGGATTGGTTGCCTGCTGGGCATACTGCTGCGCCTTCTTGGCGGTCAGTTGCTCTGCCCCGATCAGTT
>JBLNBY010000048.1:0-5437 GCA_050260295.1 Bacteroidota bacterium | reverse complement strand
AGCCGTGTCTTCCTGCTCGAGACGGAGATCGCCCGGCCGCTGCCGGCGCACACCCCCAAGTTCCAGGAGTGGTATACCGCCTGGCGGCAGCAGATGGAGCCGGTAATGGCCGGAACGGAAGCCCTGGACACTGCCCTGGTCCGGGTCGATCGGGAGATCAACCGGATCTTGAGCAATAAGTAGCAGCAATAGTAGTAGTAGCAGCCGTGGGCAAAAGTCCGGGTGCCGGTCAGTACGAGATCAGGCCCGGCGTTGTCCTAATGTGCAGCGCAACACCGCCCGGCGGCCCGACGCCGGGCGGCTCAGTTTGGCAAGGTGGCGCAGGGATGCTCCACCTTGGTGAAGAACATGTCGCACCGGTGCGGGAAACCGCCGCCAGGGAGTGGGGATGCGGAACACCCGTGCTCTTGGCGGGGGGACCGACAATCCAGGGAAGTCGAGGAAACGGGGCAACGAAAGGAAACCAGGCTACATGTTGAAACATGAGAGCCTGCCAGGGTAGGGCAAGGTAGGGTACGGAAGGTAAAGGAGTGAGGAGCTTGCTTTGGACTGTCTCTCCGCAGGCCTATTCCGTTGTCACGTATGCTTTTTCCAGCCGTGCCTTGGCGACGAATCCGCTGGGCGACCCGGCCGAACGGCTGGTTACCCTCTTGCTTCCGCCGGGGTACGACCAGAGACGTGCATATCCGCATGTTTGGATGCTCCCCGCCTTTGGTGCCAGCGGACGGAGCTTCCTCAACTTCTCCCCCTCCGGTGAGGATCTGGTGGAAAGGGTGACCCGCCTGCAGCGGGCAGGGCAGATTGGCAGCATGGTATTCGTGCTGCCCGACACCTTTACCGCGCTGGGGGGCAACCAGCACATCGACTCTGAGGGTGTGGGGGCGTATGCCACCTACATTTGGGATGAGTTGCTGCCATTCGTGGAAGAACGGCATCCGGCTTCCGCGCGCGCGGTAGCCGGAAGGTCTTCGGGAGGGTATGGGGCACTGGTCAGCGCCATGCGCCGGCCGGGGTTGTTTGCTGCTGCCGTCTGTCATTCGGGGGACATGGGATTTGAACTCTGTTTTCTGCCCGATATGGGCCATCTCCTGCGGGAGGTGGCAAGGGCGGGAGGGGTGGCAGCCTTCCGAGAAGCCTTGGTAGGCTGGCGGACGCGGCGCCCCAGTGCTTCCTGGCGGGCGGCCCAAAATCTCTTCGCCATGGCGGCCACCTACTCGCCCAATCCCGCTGCCGACGGTGGGGTGGATCTTCCGGTCGATCTTTACACGGGTGAGATCAGACAGGATGTGTGGGGCCGCTGGCTGGGCCATGATCCGTTGCGGATGGTGTGCAGACGTGAAGAAGCGGAAGCGCTGCGCGGATTGAGGCTGCTTTTCTTTGACTGTGGCGAGTGGGATGAATTCAACCTGCTTTATGGCGCCCGCCAGCTGGCCCGCAAACTGGATAGGCTAGGTATTCCTCATCTCTTTGAAACCTTCGACGACGGGCATATGGACACGAGTTACCGGTGGGACCGGTCACTTCCACTCGTCTGGGAAGTCCTCCGGAAAGTCTGAGTCGAGCTCTGGGTTGCGCTTTCAGTCAGAATGAGCCGTGGATTGAAGCAGCGGCGACCGAGGGCCGCCGCTGCTGGTAAGGGTAAGAGCTGTTCTAGTGAGTTGTTTTAACCTGGATTCCTGGCTCAGGCTGAGGGTTCGGATTCAGCTGTGGCCTCTGCCAGGGCTTCGTCGACCTCGACCAAAAGCTCCCGGGCTGCCTCCAGATCGGGGTTATGCTCTAGTGCTGCTTCCACATGTTCCTTGGCCTGGTCGTACATCTCCCGCGTCGCATAGACGGCCGCCAGGTGGTAGTGGAGTTCGGCGGCGTGTACGGCATACTCCTCCGGTTCGTACATACCCGCCTCGTTTTCGTTGGCCAGCAGGACCAGTGCGTCTTCGAGGTACGAAGATGCAGCTTCCAGGTCGCCGTTCTTGTAATAAGCCCATCCCAGAGTGTCGGTTACGAATGCCGGTGCAGAATCGGGCAGCAGATCGTAGGCAGCCAGTGCCAACTCCAGACCCCGTTTGGGGTCGATGTCTTGGTCGACGTAAAGGTAAGCCAGGTTGTTTAGGGCTATCCAGTCGTTTGGCTGCAGCATGATGACCTGCTCTAGTTCTCCGATAGCGGCCCAGATCTCACCGGTCTCGATGTACGCGTTGCTCAGGTAGAAATGGGCTTGGACGAAGGTCGGCACCTGCCGGGTCAGCCGGGCCAGCGGGGCGACAGCTGCTTGCCAATCCTCCGCTTCGATCGCATCCAGGGCTTGCTGCCAGGAACGTTCTGCCGACTTCAGCTGGGTGTTTTCCACAAGTTCGCGATCGGCACCCTTGGTGGTATCCCACTGCAGGGTGAGGCGGAAGGTATGCTCCTCGGGTTCGAGTGCTTCCTCGGAAGAGGGAGTGAGGGAGTCTTCGAAGCCATCCTCGAGACCGAGCGGCACCGGCAGTTGTCCTGTTCCTTCGAAGGAAGAGACTGCCTCCATGAAGGCAGCCGGGTCAACCTTCACAAGCCCACTCACTTCCGTTGGCAGGACGCTCTGGCTGGCGCGACTCAGGACTACCTTCATATCGAGGCTGAAGGCTATGGCTTCGCCATCGGCGATCGGCTGTTCCTCGGCAGCTTTGTCGTTAGTGATTGCTTGCTCCTTGGTATCTTGGCTATCTTGGGCTTGGTCATCCGCTGGCTCCTGGACCGCCCCGTTGGTGCCTGCGCCGGTGACCTGGTCCTCGTCCTCGGCCACATCCTCGGCTTTCTCATCGTCTTTGCCGCTTGAGAAGGTTTCAACTTCTTGTCCGTCGGCAGCCGTCTCCTCGAGAGCCGCCACCAGGTCCGCAATCTCTTTCGGTGACATCTCGATGCGGATGCGCCAGACCAGTTGTTGGATGTGGCCGTCTGCACCTATGGTAATATCCTCGAGTTGTACTTGAGGAGCAAGAAGCTCGAGCATTGCGTCAAACTCTGGTGAATCGGGGGTGTACGACTCATAACCGAGTGTTACATAGTCGATGGCGTCGACGTAGTGACGATATACAGTGAAGAATCCGTCCGTTTCGGCAACTGCTTTTGCGAGTTCCTGCTGCCAAGCCTCGTCGTCCAGGCCCGCTGCGATCTCATCGAGGGGGACTCCCGACTCCGTCAGGATCGCCTGGAATGCTTCATCCGAGGTCAGCTTCACAAAGATACTCTTGAACGTATCCAGCAACGTCTCAAGAGTAGGCTGCCACTCGAGAACATAGGCCCTGCGGCCCTGGATCTCGACCTCGCCTTGGAGCCGCACCGCCGGCTCCTGAGAAGTTATGAGTTCTGCGAGGAGCTCGCGGTTGAAAACCCGTGGGAGCAACTCAAGAATCCGGGAATAGGGTACGAGCGGAGCAACGATCTGGGTCGTAGGCCCGAACTTGATCAGGGCGAAGCCGGAGGGACGTATGGCCCCGGCGATCTCGCCGAATCCAGGCATGAAGGGCAGCTTAGCCCGGAAAGAGGCTGTTGCACCGCCGCTCCAGCCAAAGGTTACGTCAGCCATCTGGTTGCCGTCCATCTCGAACTGTGCCCGCACTTGGAAGGGGTTGAGGATGGGAGTCTCGGCCGCCAGGTTGGCTTTGAAGATCTCAATTGCTGACGGTATTGGCTCTTGTGCGGCTACCCACGACGCAGGGGGCAAACCAGTGAATGCCGATGTGGCTACTGCAACCAGTAAGAAAAAAGCGGGTAGGAAGCGGTAGGGCCGGCGGGTGTACCGTTTCAACGAAGCCACCTCCATTATGCTCCTGAGACGATAGACGTTACCTCCATAGCTGTCTTCTGCTTCGCTTCAGCCGGCCTACTTCCTGTAAAGTCATCCTACGAAGTTTTTCGATTGGGCTCGGGCCAAATGGCAACGTGGCTTACGCCAGGACCGTCCCTTTCAGGGTAAAGCCTACCAGGTAGGCGACAGCCGCGGCCAGGGACCCCACCAGAAACATCTCAAGACCAGTGCGCCACCACGCCTTGTGAGTCACCAGTGAACGGGCCGCTCCTACCCCGAACATGGTCAGCCCGGTCACTACCGAAGCGACGGCGAAGGTATGACTGGCCAACCCCGGCACCCGGGCGGCCGCCAAATAGCCAATGAGCGGAATGATGCCGCCTATCAGGAACGCGACGAAGGTGGTCAGAGCTGCCCGCAGCGGGTCTTTCCTTTCTTCGATGATCTGCAACTCTTCTTGCATCATGGTCTCGACCCACCGTTCACGATCAGACGTGATGATCTCCACCGCCCGGTCCAGATCCTTGCCGGTGAAACCCTTCCGGGCGTAGATCTCCCGTACTTCCGCCTCTTCTCCCTCCGGGAAGTGTTCGATCTCCCAAAGTTCTCTTTCGCGTTCCTTGCGCTGATAGTCCTGTTCGGAACGATTGCTGAGATACGCGCCGGCTGCCATCGAAAACCCGTCACCAAGCAGGTTGGCCATACCGAGAATGAGGACTATGGCCGGTGAAAGAGCCGCCCCCGCCACGCCTGCCACCACGGCGAAGGTGGTTACGATCCCGTCGGAAGCGCCGTAGACGGCGTCGCTCAGGTACTTGCCCCTTTCTTCTTCGTGTTCCTCCACGGCCTCCCTGCGGATCGCCTCCGGCGTATGGGCAGCACGGGCTGCCGCCAACCTCCCAAAGCTATTCTCTTCTCCCCGGATGATCCCTTTCCTGCCGCTTGCAGCCAGGGCGGGCGAGGCGGTATGGTATGGCCGCACATGTTGCATGATGTCTCATGGTCGAGGCGAAGACGAGGGGCAATGGCATGAGCTTGGTGGGCAGGACGTTTGTGGTAGAAGTGACGGGACTGGGCTACGCCGGTGAGGGAGTCGGGAGGTTACCGCAGGAGGCCGGCGAGGCAGCCGGCAAAACGTGTTTCATACCCGGCGCTCTGCCGGGCGAGCGTGTGCGGACCACGGTGACGGAAGAACACCGCCGCCACGTAAATGCCGTACTCGAATCGGTTGAACTGCCTTCTCCCGACCGGGTGGCGCCCGCCTGCCCGTATTTCGGCATCTGCGGCGGCTGCGCACTGCAGCATCTCGACTACCGGGCTCAACTGTTCTGGAAGCAGCAACTCGTGATCGACGCGTTGAAGCACCTGGGAGGATTTGCCGAGCCTCCAGTTCAAGAGTGTGTGGGAATGGAAAGTCCCGCTGGCTACCGCAACAAGGTGCAGATGCCGGTGGCCCGGGGTGAGGCCCAGGGGACACCCAGCCTGGGCTTCTACCAGCGTGGTACGCACCAGGTAGTCGATGTATCGACCTGTCTCGTCCAGCCCGCGCTCGGCAACCGTCTGGCGGCACGGGTGCGGGAGCTGCTTCGCAAGTTCGAGATTGGGCCCTACGACGAAGTGTCGGGTTCGGGACAGGTACGCCACGTCCTGATC
>JBLNBY010000047.1:0-4451 GCA_050260295.1 Bacteroidota bacterium | reverse complement strand
ACCGCCTGCGACTCTTCCGCGTTATCCAGCAGCAGCACCAGATCGTCGCCATGCCAGAAAGAAAGCTGTACCCCGGTGAGACTGCCTACCGCCTCCCGGAGTTCCGAACGGAAAGCCGGATGAACCCTGCTTACCGTCACCACCGGATGCATGAGTACGGTATAGCCGCTGAAACCCGCCAGGCGCGAAAGAAGCGCATCCAGACGACCAAGGTCCCGGGCCGTCTTGCGCTCCTTCGGGAGGGAGATGAAGTAATTCTGCTGACCGCCCAGAGAGGGGCCGACCTTGATTCTGGTACCGGGCAGCTCACGCGCGAGCAACTCCGCCAGAGCCTGCCGGCCAGTTTCAGCCTCCTCAGCCTGGATCTGCACCAGAAGATCGAAGTTATTCTCATCGCCAAAGTAGCCTTCCACCAGGCGAGAGAGAAAAGCTTCCGTCGCCCCGCGGGCCAACAACCCGCCGGACGTCACCACCACCAACGCTACCAGCAGGACAGCCGTCATCTGCCGGACCAAACCATACTCCCAAAACCGCAGCTAAACCGCCTCCTCCCATCCTCTGGAATTATAACATCGGAGGAGGCGGCAGCCTGTAGGAGATCCGGTCCGCGGCTGTCACGGGCTGGTATGATATGACTTAGTTATCCTCCAGCACCAACGACATGATGGTCTGACCGTATATCTGCACCACATTCTTGTCCATGTCTACTTCCATCCGGACGGCGCTCACACTCATACCGTCACCGGTTGTAACCTGGACTTTCCCGGTCAACAGGATCAGGTTGGACTTGTAGACCAGCTTGTCGGCCTGGCTCTTCCGGTCGCCCTCGTTCGCCTGGACGTTCCCCTCCGCCACGGCTTCGCCGGTCTGCGAGTCGTACGTAAGTTTATCGGCATTGACGCTGAGCTTTACCGGCGCCTGAGCTTGGTCCTTGGCGGTCGTATCTTTCTCCACCATCTGGACCTTACCCGTGAAGGTGTATTGCTCGGTGCGGAAGTCGATATCGACCCGGTCAGCCGTAATGGTACGGTTGCCCTCCACAACCTGGAGGTTGCCGCTCAACACCGCCGTCTGCTGCTTCTGGTTGTACTCGAGCCGGGTGGCAGTCGCCTTGACATTGCCGTATACGATCTCGATCCGGCCCGACCGGGTTTCGATGGTGGTGATCCCGGTTTTCTGGTCGACCCGCACGGTCTGTTCGTCCGGGTTTGCCTGTACCTGTACAGTCACTGTACGCTTGTCACCAGCCGCTGCCGACGGCTGCCCATCGCTGGGAGCTTTTGCCCAGACGGTTGCTGCCGCCCCCAGGACAACCAAACCGGCCACGTAGACAAGAATGAAAGAAAGCCAATGAGACCTGCGCATCCCGGTCTCCACTCCCTTCGCCTTTCCTTAGTCCTTGTGTGTGTCCTTTCTTCCTTCTCTCTTTCCTCTTTCGTCCTTGAACCAAGCTCACCTTTGACAGGAACGAACTTCTTGACCAGACCTCGGACCCGCCTCTTACCCGTCTGCCGGCAATTCCAAGACCAGATGGGCCGTACCTTCCGCCCGCAACTCTCCCGTGCGCAGGTCGATGATCACCCGTTCGGCCTCGAGCGCCTGGCCTGTTTGCGCCACCCGGACCTTACCCGTGGCGACAATGGTCTGGGAAGGCACGTCTGCTTCCAGACGGTCTGCCTCGAGTTCCTGTCCGTCCCAGAAGAGCTGCGCCCGCCCGGGTACGAGCAGCCGCTCGGACTTGCCGTCCCAGTGCAGCGACTCGGTGGCAAAGACCGTCCGTCCCTCCAGCGATACTTCCACACCGCCCCAGAGACGCAATGAGCCGTTGCTCTGATCCCACTCCCCACCCGCCGACGAAAAGCCCAGATAAGGCTGGCCGTCCCGGTAGATCACTCCCTCCCGGATATCCTCGAGACGGGTCAAGGAGTTTTCCCCGACCACCTGCACACTGCGAGCCCGGAGACGCCACTGACGTTGACCTTGATACCACCCGATCAGTTCACTGCCGGTTAGCTCGAGCTCGGGACGCTCGGCTCCCCCGGCTTGACCCCGTTCTGCCGTGGGCGAGGAGGATGCCGGACCCTGAGCCGTCGGCCCCGCATCCTCCCCGGCTGGTGGGCGTCCTCCCAGTCCCCCCCACCGCATCAAGGCGACCGCCATTCCAACCGCCAATGCGGTTACGAGGAGCACCAGGAGCACGGTGACCAGGCGTGGCGTAACCCGGGCTTTCATGGCTGCCCTGCCCCCGCTCCTCCCGACATCTGACCGCCTCCAGCAAACCGTTCGAGGAATTGCCGCAAGGCATCAACATCCAGGAAGGTTCCGCTGGCTCCGGTACCAAATCCCACCTGGGCCCCGGGGAAGGCGTCGATTTGATACTGCAGCCAGACCGCCCGCCCTACGGCATCGTAACGCAGGCTGAGCGTCCGGCAGTGCAGATCCCGGACCAGAGCCACGCTGGCGCGGGTCAAACGCTGACTCGGCCCGTCATAAAGTACATCGGAGTTGATCTCCCAGGAGGTGCCGATGGGCAGTGCGATCCGTGCCTGGAGCTGATCGAGAGTCCGGGAAGCAGCAGCGTAGGTGACACCAACTTCAACCCGCCTGTCGTCGCCGGGTGTCCAGCGTACTGAACCGGCCACTGCCCGTACCCCCTTCCCCTGCACATCGATGACCAGGCCGCCGGTAACCCCCAGCTTTTCCTGGGGTGTCCAGCTGGCTTCCGCCACTGCTGGCCGCGGCGCCCACCAGTACAGGTCGTAAGCGCCGGTAAGCGTCAGTTGCAGCCCCGGCTGCCGATAGTCGACGCTGCCCGTTAGAACCTGTTCAGGAAACTCCCGGTCGAAGATGAATGGGGAATAACCAAAGACTGTCTGGTCGCGGTGGCGCAGCGAGACAGTCAGCGTAGAGCCAGGCCGCCAGATCAGCCCTGCGTCTGAGGTGACCGCCGCCTGCCTATCACCCGTACTGTAGAGAGCGGCTCTGGCCGTACCGTTGACCTGCAGGGTCAGCGAAGGAAGCAGTGGCCAGGAGCGGGTAACCAAGTCGAGGCCGGCTTCACCCCGCCAGCCAGTCTGAACTTCGCCGGTGATCCCGACCTCGCCCAGGCGAGCCACTTCCACGGCCCAATCCACTCCAAATCCAAGCGGCAGCTCGATGGGCTGCAGACCGGCAACGGTCAAATACGGGCTGCGCCGGAAAGAGAGCCAGTCCACCGAAGTGTCCTCTTTATCCAGGTCGGGGTTGAGTTGCTGCTCGAGCCCGGCGTTCCACCTAAACCCGTCCTGTATCTGGGCAAGCGAGAGCTGATACTGCAGACGCCGTTTCTCCGTCCCGTCCACCTGGCTTTGCTGCCAATTCAAACGGCCACTCAAGTCAGTGCGGGGGGAAAGCCGCAGGCTCAGGCTGGCTCCTGCCTGCAGGTTGTCCGTGTTATCCGCCGTCGTAGTTGCCTCTGCTTCTGTTCCCGCTGTTCCTGCGTCCCAAGTTTGCTCCCGGCGCAGGTTGCGGCTGAGGAATAACTGTAGCCGCCCCGTTTCGGTGCTATAGGACGCCTTGCCCTCCAGAACCCACCTCGTAGTCTCCTGCCCCAACTCGACGCCGGTCTGATAACGGGTCGCCATATTGGCTTCCAAGCTTTCGTTGGGATGCCAGCTCTCCGACCAGCCAAGCGCAAGGTCGGTGTGGCCCGTTTGCCGGTTGGGCTGGACATAGAGGGAGAGGACGCCTTGTCCCTGGTCGTTGTCTCTGTAGAAGTGGTCGATCCCGGTCCCCCAGCCTGCAAGTGAGTAGTAGTCAAGGTGGATCAACCCGTGCGCCTGCCACCCGGCCGGGTAGTAACTGTACGTCGTCTTGACGAACCAGCCCCGGGTAGTGCTATACCCGATCTGAGGCAGCTCGAGCGAGCTTTGCCGGCGCAAAGGAATGGTCAGGCGCGGCCAGTAGAAGAGCGGGATCCCGAAATCCCAGTAGGATACTCCTTCGATCACGACCCGGTCCTCGAGATAGACGGTCACTTTACGCGCGTCGAGGTGGTAGTGGGGGGTCTTCAGGTCGCAAGTGGTCAACGAAGCATTGCTGACCGTCAGGATCTTCGCCTCTGCCCCAATGTGCGGAGCGCTCACAAAGAGAGTCCCCCGCCCGTCGGGCAGTTCGAGGCTGGCGGTCGCCCCCTCGATGGAGCCGTTCTCCCTGTCAAGATCCAGCCCCACCTCCTCGGCCCGGATTTCCTGCCCCTGCCGGGTGTAGTGGACGTTTCCTCGGGCGAGCAGCTTCTTGGAACGGAGATCGAGCTGCAGCCAGTCGGTCCGCAGGGTTACGTCAGCGTATTCGACCTGGACATCGCCCTCGACGGTGAGCAACTCGGCGCCGACCTCCCAGCGCGCCCCGGTGCTGGCGGTTATCTCCACACGGCGGTTTTCTGCCGCCCGCACTGGCATCGCTGTGGTCAA
>JBLNBY010000046.1:0-3228 GCA_050260295.1 Bacteroidota bacterium | reverse complement strand
TCCCGATTTTCGTGAACTGGTGCTCTTCGTACACGATTTCGCCCTGCTTTTCGATGCGGACGGCTGCCCGCTCAACAAGCCGCCCTTCCCGGGTTCCCACGATGACCCCGGCGTCATGGGGGTGAACTACCGCAATGAGCCGCTGCAGTTCCGGGTGGCCGGTGCTTGCGCCGATGGTTCTGCCGGTGGTGTTGCCTGTGGCTCTGCCGGTGCTTTTGCCAGCGAGGCAGAACGTCCGGCCGCCAGTGATCCGGCGTACGTGTTCAGCTCGTTTGTTCACGGCGATCCGGTAACGCCGCTGCTTGAGACGTACAACGGCGATCCGGTGCGAATCCGCCTCATGGACGGGGCGCAAGAGGAATCGCACAGCTTCAACCTTCACCGGCAGCGGTGGAACAGGATGCGCCACAACCTCAACTCGGAGTTGACCCAGCAGCAGCATATCAACATTGCCGAGCACTTCACTCTGGAGTTTGCCATGGAAGGCGAGGGGGATTTCGACTGCCTCTACCACTTTGGCAGTGTAGATGACGTCTGGCTCGGGAATTGGGGGATATTCCGGTCGTTTGGCGAGCGGGTGCCCCACCTGATCCCGTTGCCAGACAGGCCGGCGCCCCGGTCGAGGACGAGGCCTTTGCCAGAGCGGACGGGCAAGCGGCCGCCGCAGCCCAGGGCGGTGCGCCGGGTCAGTCCCCGGGCCCGGGCGAGGCCGAGGGTGAAACGCCAGCGCCAGTACGGCCAACCAGGGATTGCGCCGGCGTTCACCCCCGTGCGTCATTTCGAGGTCTTTGCGCTCCCGGCCCGCATCGTGTACAACGCGGCGGGTGACCACGATCCCTACGGTCTCGTCTTCGCCCTGGCCGAGGATGTACCGGCTATTGTGAAGGGTGAGAAGAACCCGGAGCCGCTGATATTGCGGGCCAACGTCGGCGACATGGTGGAGGTGACGCTGTACAACGGCCTGACAGACGAAGGCGTGTTCCACGGACCAGAAGTACACGGCTATCCCGGAGTCCCGGTTGATGCTGCCTTCCCGCCGTCGCTGAGGATCTCGCTGCTCCCGCAGCTTCTGGCGTATGATGTCCGCTTATCCGATGGGGCTACGGTGGGGTTCAATCCGGATCAGACCGTGGCGCCTGGTAAGTCGATCACCTACCGGTGGTATGTGGATCAGGCGGTCGGAGCAGTCAACCTCTGGGACATGACCGACCTGCGCAACCACCGCCACCACGGGGCGTTCGGCGTCTTTGTCGCTGAACCGCGCGGGTCGATCTACCTCGATCCCTTTACCGGCGAAGAGGTGGATGTAGGCGGGAACCAGGTTGTCATTCGCAACCCGTTCCTGCCGGCTTTTCGGGAGTTCGTCCTGGTGATGCACGACGGTGTGCGACTGGTGGATGCGGCCGGCAACCTGATCATCGATCCCGAGCCGGTTGTCCCGGCGGGAGACGATGGTGCAGAGCAGGAGGAGCTGGTGGACTTGGAAGATCAGGGGTCGCGCGGCTTCAACTACCGTTCCGAGCGGCTGCACCACCGCTTTGCCGAGCTCCCGGACCTGGCTGCCCTCTTCACCTCGCGGCCGCCGCACCGGGATCCGGCGACGCCCTTGTTCCTGGCCCATGCCGGTGACCCGGTGGTGGTGAGAGTGGTGGTGGCCGCCGACAAGCCGCGGGCCCACACGTTCACCGTCCACGGGCATGCGTGGCGACGGGATGCGAACGACGGGAACTCCCGGTACGTATCCTTGGCCGGCGAAATGAGCGTGGGCTACCACAAGGGACTCTTCCTTGCCCACGGTGCGGGGGGACTGCTCGGTGTCCCCGGCGACTACATGTACCGGTCGGGCAACATCCGTTGGGACCTGGAACTTGGTATGTGGGGCATCATCCGGGTGCTGGAGAAGGGTGGAGGCGTACGTACACCGCCCCTGCTGCCCCTGTCGGCATTCACTTCGGAATACAGGGTGGGCAGGGGGGACGAAGGGGGTGAGGCAGGATGACTCAACGTCGCCCACGTCATGATGAAGGTGATCATCGGGCTAGGTTCGGATGCCCCGAGCCGTTGCCGGCTTCGGCAAGGGAGGGGGATCGTAGCTTGAAGCCCTCTCCTTGCCCGCCGCAGATACCGACACCCCGGTTTTCCTCGCCCAACAGCCCTCTTCCGCCAGAGGAGCTAGAGCAGCTCAAGGCCTGCCTGGAGAGGGTGAACGACCTGCTCCGGACTCTTGGCAACCCGCCTGATCCCTGGAATAAGGAAGCCTTGCGGTTGCACCTGCGACGGCTACGGGGCGAGCGGCGGGGCAAACGGGTGGTGGTGGAGGTGGCCTGTGCCCAAGGCCCGGGCTGCGGCGAGGCGGATTCCGGCGGCTGCGAGTCGTATGCCGGTAGAGTGCGCGATGCTGGGAAGGATTATCTGGAGCTGGCATTGGGGGAGCGAGAGGAATCGGGGGAGCGAGACGAAGGGGAGCATGGGCCCGTGCGGGAGCAGCATGCAGGCCGACATGATGAACAGCATGTGCTGATACCCTACAGTCGCACGTGTACCGTAACAGCCAAGCGTTACGATGACGATGAAGAGTCCGCACCAGCGCTCCCCCTTGGGCCGATCGACATTAGCCCCGACATTAACCCCGACCTGCGCCGGGACTTGGTGCTCAACTTTGGCAAGACCGTGGCCGGCAACCCGGACCTGATCAGCACCTTCTTCGGGTTGCCACTGCACCTGCGCCTGCGCCAGGTGGTGGGAAGCCAAACCATCGTGCGGCTCGACAGAGAAACGGTCGCCGGAAAGCTCTTCGATCTGGACGAGAACAGCATTAAGGTGCGGACTGCGCTGGGGGTGGAGCGTCAGATCAATCTGGCGGATGTGTGCGCAATCCTCATCTAGTGCGTGTGTGCCGGGGTTGCCGTTTGGCCGGCCGGGGAGGTGAGATGTGTCGGAGTGCCACGTGCCGGAGAAAGGTGTGTCGCAGCCAGAAGTGTCGCAGTCAGATGTGTGGCAGTGCGATGCGTCGCAGTAAGGTGCGTCGCGGTCAGGTGCGTTGCAATGAAGGAAAAGAGCCGCGGCAGCGGCTCTTTCTACTTTTCCCGTTTTTCCCGTACATTCTGCCTGTGTGAGGAGTTAGATAGGCGTTTGGCCTGGCGGATACGGTTGCTTACGATGGTGACGGTGACGAAGGCATCACCGTCGCGGCGGAGGGTCACGAAGTCATGGCCGACCCCGGTGAGG
>JBLNBY010000045.1:0-3940 GCA_050260295.1 Bacteroidota bacterium | reverse complement strand
GATCTACTGGCTGCAAACGGAAGCACCCCGCCCCGATGGCGGCACCGGCTACCCGGGACTGCGCCTGCGCAAAGACGTGGTCGGGACGGAGGACGGGCTGGCCAAGTACCCGTACATCCGGGAGTCGCGGCGCATCAAGGCGGAGTTTACCGTTCTCGAACAGCATGTGGCTTCCGCGGTCCGGGGCGACAAAGGGGCGGAGAAATTCGCTGACTCGGTGGGGATCGGGTATTATCGCATCGATCTGCACCCCTCGACCGGCGGCAACAACTACATCGACGTGGGTGCGTACCCCTTCCAGATCCCCCTGGGGGCACTGATCCCGGTCCGGGTCGAAAACCTGCTGCCGGCCTGCAAGAACCTGGGAGTGACCCACATCACCAACGGCTGCTTCCGCCTGCACCCGGTAGAGTGGAACATCGGCGAGGCGGCTGGGTATCTGGCCGCCCACTGCCTGGAGCACGGCCTCAAGCCCCGTCAGGTGCGCAACGACGAGAACCGGCTCAGGGATTTCCAAAATCGCCTGCGCAACCTGGGTGTCGAGCTCGAGTGGCCGCGCATTCCGTAACTGAGCAGCGAATGCCCGCAACAGGTGAACCCAGCAGATGACTTGGAGTGGCGGCGGAGGATCCGACCTACTGCGATCCGCCGCCAGCTCTTGTTCCTACAGCCCTATTGCTGTGGCAGGGTTCCGCTCGAATTACCCTTTTCTGTGGTCTCACACCTTCGTTCCTTCGCTTCGTCGCACTCCCGTTCGCTTGCATGACGTCGATTAGATAAGGTATTGATACACCGCCCAGAAATGGCTGATACTCCCGGCCAGCACGAAGAGATGCCAGATCTCGTGGAAACCAAACACTCGTCCGCGGGGCCATTTCGTCGCGTAGACCACCGCCCCCAGGCTGTAGATGAGGCCACCCGCCAGCAGCCACACGAGCCCTCCAGCCGGGACCGATCTTACCAGGGGAACTACCGCCACCACCACCAGCCAACCCATCAGCACGTATGCTCCGGTATATAGCCAGCGAGGCGCCTGCATCCAGACGATCTTGATCGCAATTCCGATCACGGTAATGGCAAGAATGCTGCCCAGAAGCCCCCATCCCCAGGGACCGCGCAACGGTAACAAACAGAATGGAGTATACGTCCCGGCAATCAGTACGTAGATCATACTGTGGTCGACGTACCGGAGAATCTTTGTTCCCTGCTCGCTCAGGGGTAAGAGATGGTAGAGAGCACTTGCGGTATAGAGCAGGATGAGGCTGACACCGAACACGGTAAAGGCGACCACATGCCAGACGGTACCGTGGAGAAGGGCCTCGCGAAGGAGAAGTATCAAACCAACTACGGAAAGAAGGACACCCGCCAGATGGGTCAGGCCGCTCGCCGGGTCACGCAGTTTCATAGGTGAATAACACTTCCTTGCCTGCTGGAGCCCCGGTTCGCGCTGCTGCCTGGGCCAGGGTCTGATTGCTCCAGAGGCGCCGCGCTTGGCGCGCTTTTGCATCCCTGTTGCTTCCAGCACACTACCAGTGTATCACTATTTGCCATCGCGTGAAATGTTGCCGCCCGGTTCACCATTCGCTCCGTCGCCTCGGCCTGCCGTCCCGGTTGCCAAGGCGGGCCCGGCACGATACTATGCAATCCAAGTAGTAGACGTTTCAAGAACAGACGAGTCCGGGCAAGATGAAGGCGACGAGGACGAGGAGGACGGGCAGCTTGGCCCAGTTGGTTCGAGCGGTTCTATTCGACATCGACGGTACACTGCTGAACACGGAAGAAACGGCCATGACCTCTCTGCAGCGCCTATTGCGTGAGCTTAGACAGCAAGATTACGCTTACGACGAGCTGCTACCTTACTTCGGCTACACCAGCCTCGACACACTCCGCGCCCTGGGTTTCCCGGAGGAAGGGCTCGAGAAGGTTCTGCACCAGTGGGAGGAGTATTACCGGCAGGCTGCCTCCCACACCAGGTTCTTCCCTGGCGCGGAAGAATTGTTGCACGAGTTGCGCCAGCAGGGGTTCCGGCTCGGAGTCGTCACGTCCAAAAACCGGGGCGAACTCGAGTTCGAACTTGCCCGTTGGCCTCAGATTGCGGCGCTGGATGTCCACGTCTCCGCCGACGACGTCGACCGGCCCAAACCAGCTCCCGACCCGCTGCTGCTCGCCCTGGAAAGGCTGGCCGTCACACCCGGGGCAGCGATCTATGTGGGCGACACACTCTACGACCAGGAGGCAGCCCGGGCCGCCGGCGTGACTTTCGGCCTGGCCGGATGGGGGGCTCGGGTACTGACAGGGCTGAGCCCGGACCTCTGGCTAAACCATCCCCGGGAACTCTTGCATCACCTGGCAGGCAGCCGTTCACCCAACCGTTGACGCCAACCGCCCCTCAACGCGCAAGCGCCCCCCGCAGGGCGGACATCCTCGGCAGCAACGTCCCTGCCACGGATGCCAGTCCTTGCGGAGGGCGGGCGCGCTTCCAGTGCAGCGCTTCCGGCGCTGGCCGTTTTCGCTATGCCTTACTCCCACACGGCTACCGGCTTCTGGGCCGCACCTGAACGGTAGATGGCGTCCAGGATCTGCACCACCGTCGCCGCCTGTTCCGGCTTGACCAGCGGCTCTTGACGGGTCTTCACACACTCCACGAAATAGGCGATCTCCCGGTGATAGTTGGAATCACCCCGCGGCTGGTTGAAGGTCTGGTCAACGAGCCTGCCCCGCTCCTCGGTAAAGATACGCAGCTGCCCATCGAGCAGCTCCGCACCGGCCTTCGTGCCGGCCAGAATCGACCCGAAGGGACTATCCTTCAGATTCAGCGCCCAGCTGCTCTCTACCGAGACAACCGCGCCGCTCTCGAAGGTGACGAACCCGAAACCGGCGTCCTCTACCTCGAATTTCGCCGGGTCCCACGTACCCCAGGCGTTGTAGCCCGGATGGTCGGCCAGCTTGCGGAAGGTCGCCCCCAGCGCCCAAACCGGCCGCCCGACCTCGCCCATGAGCCAGAGCGTCAGGTCCAGAGCGTGAGTCCCGATGTCGATGAGCGGGCCGCCGCCCTGTGCTTCCTTATTCAGGAAGACGCCCCAGGTAGGAACTCCCCGCCGCCGCAGCGCCAGCGCCCGGGCGTAATAGATGTCGCCCAGCGCCCCTTCT
Source organism: Bacteroidota bacterium (assembly GCA_050260295.1). Taxonomy (GTDB): domain Bacteria; phylum Bacillota; class Limnochordia; order Limnochordales; family DUMU01; genus DUMU01. The sequence continues at coordinate 790 of JBLNBY010000045.1, read as the reverse complement.
TCCACCATCTGCCGCAACAGCCGGGCATCGTCACCAAACCGGTGCTGATACCCGATGGTCAAAATCCTTCCGTTACGGCGGGCTGCCTCCACCATCGTCCAGGCCTCCGCCGGCTTGATCGCCATCGGCTTTTCGCAGATTACGTCCTTGCCTGCGTTCAAGGCAGCAATCGCAATCTCGGCATGGACCGCGTTGGGCGTACAAACGCTCACTGCGTCGATATCATCCCGGGCAACCAGCTCCCGGTAGTCCTCGTACGTCTTCGCGCCGGGCGCGCCGAATTCCTCGACGCCCTTCCTGGCCCTTTCCGGGATGATGTCGCAAAAGGCCACCATCTCGACATCAGAGAGCTTCTGATAGCCAGGAATATGCGCTCCCCGGGCGATTCCGCCTACGCCGATGATACCCACTCGTACCTTCCGGTCCGTTGCTACCGCCATCCTAGACAGCCTCCTGCTTCTGAAACATTAGGGACACCGCTCCCTCTTTTCGCCCCAGCAGGCCGATCTCCTACCGCCTACCTGACTGGCTCCACAGCCTAGCTCCACAGATGCCCGAGCGCCTGCCACTCCGTCTCGTCGGTGGTCCATTCAGCGTAGAGCGAGTAGCCCATCTTCAACTGTGGAGGGAGCTCCCCCTTCCCCCGCAACCAGGCAAAGGAAGCCACCAGTGCCTGGCTTGCGGTAGCCACGTTCTCTGCGACAGGCCAGTGATTGAAACGGGGCTCTTCAAAGCTGGGCACAGTAAAAAGCAGGCTGAAGCCCCCGCGATCGCGATCGGAGTCCTCCTG
>JBLNBY010000044.1:0-6441 GCA_050260295.1 Bacteroidota bacterium | reverse complement strand
GGCGGACGCCTGCTCAACGCTGAAGGCGGCGGAGTCTGCAAAGTGGCCAGCAATCTCTACAATGCCGCCGTCCTGGCCGGCCTGGACATCGTTGAATGGCATCCGCACAGCATGATGGTTCCCTACATTCCTCCCGGACGGGATGCGGCGGTGACCTATGGCGGAAAGGACCTGCGAATCCGCAACAACCGTTCCTCACCCGTAGTGATCTGGTCCGAGGTGCACGGGAACACCCTCTACGTCGCCATCTACGGCGATTACCAGCCACCAAGGATAACCTGGCAACACCAGTTGATCACCCGGTCTTCCCCGCCCCTGCACCGCCGGCCCGCACCAAACCTTCGGCCCGGTGAGGAACGCGTGGTTTCCCCCGGTTATGACAGCGTAACCGTACGGACCTGGATCGTGGTCCACCATCGCGACCGGCCCGCGGAACGCCGGAATCTGGGGGTCACTTACTACCGCGCCCTTCCCCGGGTCATCGAGTACGGGCCGGCTGCCACTCCCCCTTCTCCACGGCCTGCCGCAGGAGATCGAGGGTAAGAACGTAGAAGCTGGCCTCGGCCGGATGCCAGGGCCAATTGCGCCAGCCAGCCTCGATGTAGCGGCGGCGCACGGCACGCACATAGGCGTCGGCCCGTTCAAGATCACCTACGAGGGCGGCGGTATACCCCACCTGCGCCCAGGGGAAGGGATCGTCTTTCTCCAACTCGACCCAGCCTGGCTGGTTGACATTGAAGCGGTGATAGATCTGCACCGCCTTCTCGCTCCTCGGGTCGATTACTCCCAGCCAGATGGGAAAGAGCTGTGAGGTCGCATCCGGGTACCAATTCTTGCCGTTGAAGGGTAGTGCACGGCCGGCAGCGTCGAGGGCGAGCGTGTAGTGGTCGCTCTGCCACATTTTCTTTTCGATGGCATCACGTACCCGGGCAGCCTCTGCCTCATAGTGGACCGCCCGCTCCTCATCACTGACAGCCTCCCGGTAAAGCTCGGCCAGGTCCAGCAGGCCGCGGTACACCTCGGCATTGTCCATCAGGTATTTCATCCTATAGTTGACCTTGGCCCAGGTCAGCCCGTCGGACGTCTGGGTGGCCAGCACCGCTCCGGCTATCTCTTCCAGTTCAGCACGGTGATTCAGCACGAACCTGCGATCCCCGGTGGCCTTGTAATAGCGGAGAAGAGCAGAGAAGAAAGTCGCCCCGTATGAATCGGAAGAGTCGTAGTCTTCCTTGGACTCCAGCTTGCCGGTCCAGGAAAGTTCGTAATCGTAAACCGTTCCCCGGACACCGAAACGGTCAGGCCGCTCCAATTTGGAAAGATACCACTCGAGATGTTTGCGAACAGCCTGCCCGTACTTCGCCCCATCCTCCGGCGAGAGCAGGAGTGCATAGGTGGCGAAGTTGGCGAAGTAAGGAACGACACGATTGGCGGTAGGGAATGGCCCCTCCGCCAGCTGAGTACCGGCGATCCATTCCTGTTCTTCGGATATCCACTGGCTGTATTCCTCGGCCACTCGCTTCGCCTCTTCGGAGAGCCCGGCTTCTGCCGCCGTCGCACACCCCACCCCCGCAAAAACGGCGGGGCCGATGGTGACCAGCAGCGCTACCAGCACCTCTATCAACGCCTTTCCCATATGTACGGGCCAACCTCCCTCGCCAGATTTTGTCGGAGCTGCCACGATTGTTACCGGTTTACCGCAGTGCTGCGAGCCACTCGAGCACAGGATCCCGGTCAACCCGGATGTCCGCTATGGTCGTCGGAATCAGGACATCCGGCGGGAGCACGTTGTGAGACCGGGCGGACGCCCCGTCCCAGAAATAGCGACCTGTCAGGCGGGATGAGTGTATCGGCAGCGACGGCTATCGGCGCTTGCGAAGCGGATGGGGTGAGCACGGCAAACATCAGCACAAAGAGCACGGATAGGTAGTTTCCTACCTGCGTGTACCAGCGTTTCCCCGGCGAAAGCCCCCCTGACTCGCTCATCGTTGTCCTCCTTGCCGGGCCCGGTGTCAAAATCAGGCAAACGTCAAAAGATTCGGCATGAAATGTTTGATTCCCTCCACCACTACACGGCAAAGCTGCGGCCTTCGCCCCGGGGTGAACTAGAGCTGCCCCAGGCGATCACGCAGATGGTCGCCGACGGCCGGCAAGTAGTAGGGGTACCGCTCGTCAGCTACTGGGGCGACATAGGTACGCCTGGCGAATTGGAACGTACGTCCCGCATACTGGAGGATCTGGATGCTCGGTTTTCTACCCCCGTAGCTCGTCCCGGTAGCGCCAGACCTTGTCGAAGGCGGCCCAAGTCTCTTCCATGAGCGCCGGGTCGCCGAGGAAGAGCCGCTGCGGCAGCCAGATGACCTCCCGGGCCGCCTTCTCTGCTTCCGGCGCACCTCCCGGACCAAGTCTCCAACTCGGACTTTCCGCGTCTTGGCCAACCCACAGGGGATCGTGGTACAGCGCCTGGTAGCCGCGCCGGGCCGGCACTCCCTCCGCCTGCAATGCCTCAACTACCGTTTGCAGCGGCAATCGCCACTTGTCTTGCGGCACCCGGACCAGGAAAAGGTGGTACGCGTGGCGCGTAATCCGTTCATCCCGATAAGCCGGAACGAACGGCTGGTCGGGCAACTGCTGCAGCAGGGACGCAAGGTAAAGTGCGTTCCGGTTACGCCGCTCCGTCTCCTCATCCAGCCTGTCCAACCCGGCGAGCAGCAGCGCCGCCTGGAATTCCGTCAGCCGGTAGTCGGTTCCCAACACTCTGCGCCGGGGCGTCCTTCCCGTCCAGCGTCCGGCGTTACGCAGCGCCCGGCAATAGTCGGCAACCCTTTCGTCATTGGTTACGAGAGCGCCACCCTCGCCGCAGGTGAGGTTTTTGCTCGATTGGAAAGAGAATGAACCGCAAACTCCGAAACTCCCCACCCGCCTACCCCGCCACTCGGCTCCATGGGCCTGGGCGGCATCCTCGACAAGAGCCACCTCATACCGAGATGCCAGTTCAACCAGACGGTCGAGATCAGCCGGCCCTCCTCCCACATGCACGGCGATGATCGCCCGTGTCCGCTCGCCAATGGCAGCTTCAACCTTGGCCGGGTCGATGTTGCAGTCGCGAGGGTCGATGTCAACCACTACCGGAACAGCGCCAATCTGAAAGATGACCGCCGCCGTGGCGATGAATGTGTAAGCCGGAACGATGATCTCGTCGCCCGGGCGAATGTCGAGCGCCCGTAGCGCCATCTCCAGAGTAACGGTACCGTTGGCAGCCGCCACGCCAAAACGGGCATGATGGTATTGGGCAAACCTCTCCTCGAACCGGGGTATCAGCTCTCCACCCAGTCCCCAGACGCCGCTCTCCAGAACCTGCAGCAACAGGCGGCGTTCCTCCTCCCCCACCACCGGCCAGCCCGGCAGGGTACGGGTCACCCGAGGCTGGCCCCCCCGCACCGCAAGTCGCTCCACTCACCTCAGCTCCTTTGCAACACCAATCATGATAGTACCCAAGCACCCCGGTGCAAAGCATGCGGATACCTTTTCTGCGCGGCGACCCGTTTTTATAGTTGCTTACTGATAATCTATGCTATAATCGGGGTGTCACGGCTGCGGTGGCAACGGTCACCGGCCGCGAGTAAGTGGCCGTGTACCGGGTGGAGAAAATAAGCATAGTATTGACAGCAGCACGAGGATAGTTCACAAGGAGGAAACTGAGAATGCCTTACGAACTCCCCCCTCTTCCGTATCCGTACAATGCCCTTGAGCCCTACATTGATGAACAGACGATGAGGCTTCACCATGACATGCACCACAAGGCGTATGTCGATGGTCTCAACAAGGCCGAGGCCGCCCTGGCAGAAGCCAGAGCCAAGGGTGACTTCGCACTGGTGAAGCACTGGTCGCGTGAGGCTGCGTTCAACGGCAGCGGCCACCTGCTCCACAGCATCTTCTGGACCATCATGGGTCCCAACCAGGGCGGCAAGCCGTCGGGCGAGCTGCTCAAGCAGATCGAGAAGGATTTCGGCAGCTTCGACGCCTTCCAGAAGCACTTCACCGCTGCTGCGGTAGCTGTCGAAGGGTCGGGCTGGGCCATCCTGGCCTGGGAGCCAAACGCCCAAAAGCTCGTCATCCTACAGGCCGAAAAGCACCAGAACCTTACGGAATGGGGAGTCGTGCCCCTGCTGGTTCTCGACGTCTGGGAGCACGCTTACTATCTCAAGTACCAGAATCGCCGGGCTGAGTATGTCAACAACTGGTGGAACGTGGTCAACTGGCCGGAGGTTGCACGGCGGTTCGCGGCAGCGAAGAAATAGCACCAGCCATCAGTAAGCCTGGCACGCAAGTATCCAACGAGTACCACAGTCCCCTCCACGCCCCTGGTTCGGGATCCCGTCGTGAACGGATGCCCGCCAGGGGCGTCTCATATGTTACTATGGCCTTGGTTGTCTACCCTGGGCCCCCCTGGTTCCGGAAATGGAGCATGGAACCAACAAAGGAGGTCGCCTATGCACAGTTCTGGCAGTAGCTCCCGTGCCGTCGTGCCCACCCACTCCTCCCGCTCATCCCGCCGGTGCATTACCCGTTTGCTGCAGGTCACCGGACTTTTGACCGTACTGACCCTCGCCGTCACCGCCTGTGGCGGCGGTGGAGGAGGCGGTTCGGCCACGTTTTCGCTGAATGGTTACGTGCTGAGCGGTAGTACAGGAGTGGTGATCAGCGGTGCGCAGGTAACGGCGGGTGATCGTGTAGCGGTCACGGGCTCTGACGGTCGCTACTCCCTTACCGGCATACCCGTCGGCAATGGGAACGTAACCGTACGCGCCGTAGCCACCGGGTACAGTGCCGGCACCACTAGCTTGCAGGTTTCCGCAGGTGAAAACCTCCGGCAAGACTTTCAACTGTATCCCGCCAACCAAGGCGGTTCAACCACGGTCACCGGGAATATCATCTACGTCGGTAGTGCCACCTGGGCCACCGCGGCTGCTCAAACCGCCGCCGGCCCAATGGCAAGAGCCCAGTCTGCACCAGCCCGGCCCTCATTCACTGCCCCGGCTGTGCCACGCGTCCGCCATGTAACCGTTCGCCTGCCGGCGGGTTCCTCCGTATCGGGTCTCACCAATGGTTTCCGAGCCCAGGCGATGGATCAGGCAATCCGGGAGCTTCTGGCGGTAGTGGGCTTGGACGTCGACTACCGGGTACACCCGCGCCTGGAGGCCATAGGTTATCGGGTCGTTACCATCGAGGTACCTGAGGGGATGCCGGCCGAGATCTTCGCCGCCCGCTTGCTGGCCACCGGCAAGGTGATGAGCGCCGAGCCAGCGCAGTATGCATATCCGATGGCCTACCCGACAAGGGTACCGAACGACCCGTACTATACACAGCAGTACCAGTACGCACTCCTTGGCATGCCGCAGACTTGGGGAGTTCAGGCCGATGCTCGCTCGGTACGGGTGGCAGTCGTCGACACAGGCGTGGCCCTCAATCACCCGGACTTGCAGAGCAATCTGCTTCCCGGCTGGGACACTGTGGATAACGATAACAATCCGACAGACCCCGGCGATAGTACCGGGTTCAGTCATGGCACGACTGTTGCCGGACTAGTTGGTGCCAACACGAACAACAACTTCCAGGTTGCCGGGACAACCTGGAAGACTGGCATAATCCCAATCCGTGTGCTATACCCCGACCCCACCACGGGTGAAATGGTCGGAACGGCTGAGGATATCGCCGACGGTATATTGCTCGCTACTGACCCTTACCAGCCCTATCGAGCTGATGTCATCAACCTATCCTTGGGTGCCCCGGGACCGATCCCCACCAGGGTTAGAGCTGCGATCGATACGGCCCTGCAACGCGGGGCATCAGTCGTGGCCGCCGCCGGTAACCACGACCAGGGTCAATCGACCGATGTCTACTGGCCGGCGAACTACGGACCGGTAATCGCCGTCGCTGCCATAGACGCCAATAAGAACTGGGCTTCTTTTTCAAACTGGGGGGACGCAGTAGATATTGCCGCTCCAGGACATAACGTGTACTCCACCAGTTACCAACGTCTCCCAGGAGGCGGTATCGATGATTCCCCTGCGGCCGCCAGCGGCACTTCGTTAGCATCTCCCATCGTGGCAGGAATCGTGGCGTTGATGCGGGCGGCAGGAATACCGGCCAGCCAGATCGAGACAATTCTGCGGCGCACCGCGGAGGATGTAAACACGTACGGTTTTGATCAAAAGACAGGCTACGGTATGGTCAACCCGTACTTGGCGGTCACGAATACCGATCCCGCTTCTACCTGGATCGGCGTGGTGGACAGTGCGGGCAATCCGATGAGCCACGCTGTCCATCCTGCATACACGCCAACGGGCTGGACGTACTCGCTCACATCCGTTAGGTCGGGCTGGGGATGGGTGTTTGCCTGGCTGGACGTGAACAGGGATGGCTATCTCAACGACGGTGACT
>JBLNBY010000043.1:0-7689 GCA_050260295.1 Bacteroidota bacterium | reverse complement strand
ACATCGTCACTTACCTCGCCTACGCCGGCGGCTTCGCCCTCGGCAACTACATCGGCATCACCATCGAGGAGCGCCTGGCGATGGGGGAGGTGGTGGTGCGGGTCATTACCAAGGTGAACGGCGCCGACCTGACGAGCCTCTTACAGGAAGCCGGGTACGGCGTGACCCGGGTCGGCGCCGAAGGCAGCACCGGGAAGGTCAGCCTCGTCTACACGGTCGTCAAGCGCACCGCCCTGCCCGAGGTCATCGCCCTCATCCGCCGCTTCAACCCGAAAGCTTTCTACTCGGTGGAAGACGTCCGTTCGGTCAATGCCGGGGTCTTCCCCCCGCGCCGCCCCCGCTCCGGCCGGGCCAGCCCGTCGGCCTCCAGGTAGAGTCGGGTGACCCTCAAGTCTGGCACATCGGCCTTGGTTGAGCCATCGGCTCGGCCATGAACTTTTTGCCTCTACTCGTGCTCTGAAGCAGGTCACTCATAACGCAATGCCTCGATGGGGTTCAGGCTCGCGGCTTTGGCTGCCGGGTAAATGCCGAAAAAGAGCCCGACCGCCATCGCGAACGCGAAGGCTACCCCCACCGAGTAGGCGGGAACCAAAGTGGTCATCTTGCCGAGCTTAGCGATGCCGGTGGCCCCAAGCAGACCCAGGCCGACGCCCAGAAGACCACCGAGCGTGGAGAGAACCACGGACTCGATGAGGAACTGCCGCAGGATGTCTCCCCGCCGCGCGCCGATCGCCTTGCGAATGCCGATTTCGCGCGTCCGCTCCGTCACCGACACCAGCATGATGTTCATGATGCCGATGCCCCCGACCAACAACGAGATGCTGGCGATGGCCGCCAGGAGGAGGGTGAAAACCTGTGTGGTGCTCTGCACGGTGCTCAGGATCTCCGCCTGGTTGCGAACCGAGAACTCATCTTCGCTGAATCTCCGGCTCAGCACTCTGGATATCTGCTTGGAGGCCAGGGACATCGAGGCTTCGTCCTTCGCCTGGACATAGATCGTCCGCACGCGTTTCGACCCGATGAGCCGCTGCTGAGCGGTGGTGAGCGGGATGAAGACCTGGTCGTCGTTGCTCATGAAGCCGCTCTGTCCCTTGGACTTGGTCACTCCGATGACCTGAAAGCGCACGCGCCCGACCTTGATCTTCCGCCCGATCGGGCTTACGGAGCCGAAGAGCGTGTCCGCCACATCTGGCCCCAAGACTGCCACCTTGCGGCGTTTCTGCAGATCTCTGGCGGTGAAGAAGGAGCCCGTGGCCACCGCCACGTTGCGAACCCGGGCGTAATCAGGGGTGACCCCGGTTATGGTGGTGGTCGTGTTCTTATTGGTCCATTTTACGACGGCGCCGGTGCTCGCCTCCGGAGCCACCGCAGCGACGGCGGAGCACTTGGCCAGGATGGCGTCCGCGTCCTGCGTTTCCAGGATTTTGGCACTCCCGAGGGCTCCCGCAGGGCCGCCGGGTCTGACCGTCCGCCCCGGCATGACGATCAGGAGGTTGGAGCCGAGCCCCTTGATCCGCTCCGAGATGTTCTCCTTTGCCCCTTCACCGATCGAAGTCATGGCGATGACGGCACCGACGCCGATGATAATTCCCAGCATCGTGAGGAAGGAGCGCATCTTCTTGGTCCGGATGCCTTCCAGGGCCACTCTGATGCATTCAAGCAGGCTCATGCTTCAACAACCCCCGGTTCCACGCCGTCGTCGGAGATGATCTCGCCGTCAAGAAAGCGGATTCTTCGCGTGGCGCAGGCCGCGATGCTGTCTTCGTGCGTCACCATGACGATCGTGATCCCTTCGGCGTTGAGTCGCTGGAAAATGTCCATGATCTCTTCCCCGGCCTTGGAATCCAGGTTGCCGGTTGGTTCGTCCGCCAGGAGGAGCTGCGGCTGGTTCATGAGTGCCCGGGCGATGGCCACGCGCTGCTGCTGGCCACCGGAGAGTTCCTTCGGCCGGTGATGGATCCGCTTCTCCAAGCCTACCATCTTCAAGAGTTCGACGGCTCGTTCCCGGCGGGTCCGCGCCTCGCCACCGGCGTAAACCTGCGGAAGCTCGACGTTCTTGAGCGCCGATTGGCTGGGAAGGAGATTGAAGGACTGGAAAACGAATCCCAGGTAGCGGTTGCGAATCCGGGCTAACTCGTCCTCGGGGACGCGGCTGACGTCCTGGCCGGCAAGCCGGTAAGTGCCGCTGGTAGGCTGGTCCAGGCAGCCGAGAATGTTGAGGAACGTGGACTTGCCGGAACCTGAAGGTCCCATGATGGCCACGAACTCCCCTTGAGCGATGTGAAGGCTTACGCCGTCCAAGGCGCGGACTTCGGCGCCGCCAAGTTGGTAGACCTTTGAGAGGTTGACTATCTCAATCACGCGATTACCCCCTAGCGCACGCTGCTCACATGGGTGGTGGTGGCCCGAAGCCCATCGGGCCTCCTCCGCCCTGGCTCCGGTTCGAGCCGCCACTGTTGCCGCCATTATCCTTGCTGTCGTATCCGTTGTCGGTGGAGACGAGTACCGTATCGCCTGGGGAGAGACCAGAGAGGATCTCCACGTTCGTCTCGTCCTCCAAGCCGACCTCGACCCGCTTGAATTGGCCGTCGCCGATCGCGGCCACCCGGACCATCGTCCGGCCCCGGCGCTCGACGATCGCTTCCCTGGGTACAATGAGTACCTGTTGCCGCCGGGCGACGATGATGTCCGCGTCGGCGGTCATGCCGGCTTTGAGGGTGGCCAGGGCGGGGCCGGAAACCGTCACGGTGAAGGTCACCACATTGTCAGTGGTAGTTCCGGCAGGAGCGATGCTGGTTACTCGGCCTTCGAACTCCTTCCCGTCGAAGGCGTCGGCCGTAACGACGACGGATTGGCCGACGCGGACCCCGGCGACATCCGCTTCATCCACCGAGACTGAAACCTCCGCCGAAGAGGGATTCGCGATGGCGATCAGACCGGTCTCCGGACTGATGGTATCGCCCACTTTCAAGTCACTCGTGGTACTGTTGTATTTGAGGCTCAGTTCGATCACGATTCCCGAGATCGGCGCCACAACCCGGGTCGACGCGAGGTCTTGCTGGGCCTCGGAGAGCGCGGCCTCTTTGTCCGCCAGGTCGCTTTCGGCCGAGGCCACCTCATCGTTTAAATTCGCGGTGGCGAGACTCGCCTCCGCCAGGCGCAGACTGGCCTTGGCCTCAGAGACTCTGGCTTCAGCGGCCGCAAGCTCGTCGGCGTCCGGTGGAGCGGTCAGGAGGTCCAACTCCCGTTCCGCCGAACGCTGGGCTTCGACGGCGGTCAAGTACGTGGCCTCGGCCGACTCGAAGTCCTGCCGGCTGAGGGCGCCGGCCCCATACAGGTCCTTAGCCCGTTTGTAGGCTGCTTCCGCGCTGTCGCGGTTGATCTTCGCCTGATTCACCGCAGCCCGTTGTTTGTCGATCTCCTCCTGCTTCGTTCCGGTCTTGAGAGTCTTGAGCTCGGCTTCCGCCGACCTGACCGAGGCCCGCGCCGACTCCACCTGAGCTTGCAGCTGCGCAGGGGCGATCTGGCGGTTCAGACGAGCCTTGGCCAGCGTGGACCGGGCGGCGGCCAACGCCTTGCGAGCTTTCTCCAGGTTGGCCCGCGCCTCGGTTTCATCCAGGGTGAGCAGCAACTGGCCCTTCTGCACCCGATCGCCCACTTTGACGCAGAGAGTCTTGACTTTGCCGCTAACCAACGGGTGGACGTTCACCTGATCACTGTACTCAACCGTTCCGGAGGCAGAAATCGTTTGGCTGATGTCCCCGCGCACCACAGTGGTTTCTTTGTACATGGCACCGGTCGCAGCAGCACGCGCGGCCTGCTTGCGGGACCACGTATACCACCCCCCCAGCGCCACCACGGCGAGCAGCACCAAAGATATCCATATCCAACGCGCTCGTTTCAAGTCACTATTCCTCCTTATCCCCGACAGCTTTGCGTAAGCTGGCCAGGGCGACCTGGTAGTCGAACCGAGCCTGAGTCAAATTCACTTGAGCCTCGACGAGGTCGCGATTGGCATCGATGAGTTCGTTCATGGTGCCGGCTCCGTTGCGGACGCGCAGTTCGGCGAGGCGACGGGCCTCGGCGGCCTGGGTGGTCGCCTTTTCCAGAGCGTCCAGGCTGTGCTTGGCGTCCGCGACCGCAAGGTAAGCGGTGAGAACAGCAGTTTTGGTCTCCGCGACCACCTGGTTGTACGTGACCTGCGCCTGTTGCAACGCCAGCTCGCTTTGCTGGACCACGGCGGCTTGCACTCCGGCGTCGAACAGCGGGTAGGTCAGGCTGACGAGAGAGATCCACTGGTTGGTGGAGTCACTGGCGGTCGACGACGCGGAATCGGCCGGGTTCAGTTTGATCGCCCAGCCCGCCTCCCCGGTTAACGGCTCCCACGAAGCCTCCGCTCCCAGGTGGCCGGCCGTATACGTGGTCGACAGGGACACGGTCGGGAGGAGGCCGCGACGAGCCTCGTTCAGCTCAGAAGTCGCGCGGTCCACGCTGAGCTGGGCGTCGACCAGCGCCGGATTGCCCTGGAGCGCCCGCTCTTGGAGCGCCTGCACGCTCTCGGACAAGCCGGCGGTCTCCGGTGGTTGCGCAAAGGTCACCGGCGTGGCGGGGGACTCCACCCCGAGCACTGCGAAGAAGTCGGCCTCGGCCTGCGTCACCGCGTTTTGCGCCTTGGCCAAGGCCAACTCCGCGTTGGCAACCTCCAGGTCCGCCTTCAGCACGTCCAGGTTGGTTCCGGTCCCAGCCGCCAGGTTCGCCTCAGCGACGGTCTTCGCAGCCCTAGCTGATTCCACGCCGGCCTGCCGGACCTCCACGAGGTTTTTCGCCGCCAGAACGGCGTAATATCCTTCCGTCACCGAAAAGACCAGGTCATTATGGGCTTTGGTCAGCTTGGCGCGGGCTTGCCGCTCCGTGAGGTCGGCCAGGGCGGTCGCGGGCAACGGCAGCGGATAGGCGGGCGTCACAAGGAGGGGGTGAAAAGCCTGCACGCTCTGAGATAAGGTCACGACGGGGTCCAGGGAGGTGGAGCCGCTCTCCAGACTCTCCTCAACCCCGGCGGTGAGCTGAGGCTGCGTTTGTCCCCGCGCCTCTTTGGCCCCGCCTTCGCTGATGGCAAGCGACAGCTTCGCTGCCACATAGGTCGGGTTGTGCTCCAGGGCGACCGTGATGCTTCCCGGCAGAGTCAGTTCGCCGTCCACGGTCTGGGCGTGCGCCACACCTGAGAGGATAAAGCAACTGGCCGCCACCATCGCGACCAGTTGCCTCCGGAGCAGATGCCTCAATGAAAACCACCCCTGATTCGCCTGGAATCGTTGGTACCGGTTTCATTATGAGGCAACAGTCCTTTTAATATCTTTTGGCTCATCCGCCTTGGGCAGCCAGATGGTAAAAACGGTGCCTTCCCCAACCGTACTGGCGACCGTGATGCTGCCGCCGTGACTCTCCACGATCCATTTGGCGATGGCGAGTCCCAAGCCGGCGCCGCCGTGAGAACGCGAAGGATCCACCTGGTAGAAGCGACGGAAGACGTTTCCCAGATGCTCGGGGCCGATGCCTTCTCCCGTGTCGCTGACCGACAGGAGAATCCCCTGGTGTGAAGGCTCGAGCGCCAAGGCCACACGGCCGCCGGAAGGGGTATGGCGGATGGCGTTGTCCAGAAGGATGCCGACGACTTGGCGCAACTTGGTCTCATCGCCGCGGACGTTTACCTCGGCGCCCGGCAGAATCTCCAACGTGACGCCCTTGGCGGCGGCGAGCGGGCGAAAGGCCTCGGCCGCTGCAGCCACCGCACTTCCCAAAGAAAAGCGGTCTTTGGCCAGCAACTGCTGGTGCGCGTCGGCGCGGGCCAGAAACAGCAGTGAGTCGATCAGCTTGGCCATGGCGACCGTCTCCTCATGGATGTTGGTCAGCCAACGCTCCTGGCTCTGGACTGTTTCCGTGGGGTTGGAACGAACGATCTCCAGGTTGGTCTGAACGATAGCCAGCGGCGTGCGGAGTTCGTGGGAGGCGTCGGCCAAGAACTCAGTCTGCTGCTGCCACGCCTTCTTGATGGGAATCATGGCCCTGTCGGCCATAAAAAAGCTGACCAGCAGGGACAAGACGACGCAGGCGAGTCCGGCGAGGCCGACCGCCGTGACCAAAAGCCGCAGCATGTTGAGTTCCGGGCGGAAGTCCTGGAAAACGAGGAAGGCTCCCTGACTGCCGGGAAGGGGAGCGACTCTGTAGAGGTATTCGATCTGGCTGAACACGACAGACCCACTGGTCTTTCCGGCTTTCCGCGTCTGTCCAACCAGCGCCACGAGGTCTGCCTCCGAAAGCGGGGAGTATGACGAGGTCAAGACTATCCTGCCAGCCTGGTCGATCTTGACGAAGAACGTCCCCGGCCCCGGTCGTTTATCCGGCAAAACCTTCACTGGCGGAGGGTCCTTGACCGGCGGAGGGTTCTTGACTGGTGGGAGACCTCGGTCCGGCGGAAGGTCTTTGAGCCTTCCGGAGACCAGGTCCTCCGCCACCCTGCTCAGCATGGACTCTGTGCCTTTGAATAGGCGCTGCTGCACATATATGTATGTTCCACCGCCCAGGAGCACGAAGATCACGACAATGGCGCCCAGATTGGCCATCACCAGGCTCAACCGAAGTCTGCGGAACATCCTCATCCTCCCTCAAGCACGTAGCCCACGCCGCGAACCGTCCTGATCAGGGAAGTGTTCAGCTTCTTGCGCAAGTAGTGGATGTACAGGTCCACATTGCCCGGCTCGACCTCTGAACCGAAACCCCAGACTTTGTCCAGGATAAGGTTCTTGCTGATCACCAACCCGCGATTGCGCATGAGCAGTTCCAGGAGCAGCGATTCCTTGGCGGTCAGGCTGATCGTCCGCTCACCGACCGTCACTTCCCGCCTCGCTGGATTCAAGACCCATCCGCACGCCTCCAGCTTATCCTCCACCAACTCCTTACCCTTCCGGCGTGCCAACGACCGGAGACGGGCCAGGAGTTCGTCCACCGAAAAAGGCTTGACGAGATAGTCGTCGGCGCCGGAGTCGAGACCCTCGACCCGGTCCCGGGGGGCGTCTTTTGCGGTGAGGATGAGGACCGGCGTGTCAAACCCGAGCCGGCGGAACTCCTTCAACAAAGAGAGCCCGTCGCGCCGAGGCAGCATGCGGTCCAGGATGAGCAGGTCATATACTCCGGTGGCCGCCATGTCCAGTCCGGTCTCGCCGTCGGCCGCCACATCCACCGCATAGCCTTGCTTCTCCAGGATATGGGATAGCGCCTCGGACAGACGCCGTTCATCTTCCACTAAGAGCAGCAGCATCGAAGCACCTGCCTTGACCGGAACTGCATAATTCGAGGACAACTCCATTGTAAGGCAGAATCCTTTGAATTTCTTTTCGGAATCAAAGGAGATTCAAAGGGTCTGGTCTCCCGGTCTTCTAGCCAGCTTGCTGCAGGATTAGGGGCGGGGAGACGAAGCGGGTGATGCCTCCCCGGTGGAAGACGTCCGTTCAGTCAATGCCTGGGTCTTCCCCCCGCGCCGCCCCCGCTCCGCCCGGGCGAGCCCGTCCGCCTCCAGGTAGATCCTGGTTACGCGAGGCAACGCCTCCCGCAGCGCTTTCTCCACCCGGTCGACAGCCTGGATGATCTCGCCGGCGCTGGTACCGTGGGCAAAAGTGAGGTCGGCGCAGAGCA
>JBLNBY010000042.1:0-4379 GCA_050260295.1 Bacteroidota bacterium | reverse complement strand
GGACAGGTCGTGGGTGATCATGATCATCGATAGTCGGAGCCGGTTCCGCAGGTCTTCAATGGCCTTGAGCACCTGGGCCTGGACGATGACATCGAGTGCTGTCGTCGGCTCGTCGGCGATGACCAGTTCAGGATTACAGGCGAGCGCCATGGCGATGACAGCTCGCTGTTTCATGCCGCCGCTGAACTCATGCGGAAAGTCGTCGAACCGCCTGGGGTTGATCCCGACCATGGCGAGGAGCTCCTCCGCCCGGTGTCTGGCTTCGGTATGGGAGACATCCTCATGGGTGAGGATGGCTTCCATGATCTGATGGCCAACCCGATGAACAGGATTGAGCGCGTTCATTGCTCCCTGAAAGATCATAGAGATGCGCTTCCAGCGGACACGGCGGCGGAACTGCTCCTCCGGCATATCGAGCAGGCTTTGGCCGTCCAGGAGAACTCGTCCGCCCATGATCTGGCCATTGGTCGGCAATAGACGCAGCAGGGTCGTAGCCATGCTCGACTTCCCGCAGCCGGACTCGCCGGCGATCCCCAGCGCCTTGCCTTTGTCGAGGGCGAAGCTGACACCGTCGACGGCCCTGACCTGCCCACGCAAAGTCCTGTAGTACATGGTGAGGTCCTTGACTTCAAAAAAAGCCATGGCTACGTTCTCTCCCTGTAGCGTGGATTGAGCACTTCGTTCACTGCGTTACCTATAAGCGTGAAGCTGAGGGTGAGCAGAGTTATGGCCAATCCGGGCGGGATCAGCCACCACCAGGCCAAGTCGGTAAATGCTCCGAAGGCCCGCGCGTTTTGTAGCATCCGCCCCCAGGTAGGAATACGGGGGTCGCCCAGCCCCAGGAAGCTAAGGGCGGCTTCGTAGAGAATGGCAACCGGCATCATCAAGACGGTGTTGGCCACCACCATTGGAAAGACGTTAGGAAGCAGGTGGGTCACCATGATATAACGGCTGCCTGCCCCTGCCGCCCGCGCTGCTTCCACGAAAGCCCGCTGTTTGAGCGACAAGGTTTGTGAACGGACCACGCGACTCGTGGTCATCCAGGAGAAGGCCGCCACCAGCAACACGATGTTGCCGATGTGTTTGCCGAGGAAGGCCGACAGAATGATCAGGATCGGCAGTGTCGGCACTGAAAGGAAAACGTCGGCGGTCCGCATGAAGAACTCGTCGATCTTGCCGGCGAGGTATCCGCTGACGAGTCCGATGAAGGTGCCGATGGCGACCGCCATCACCGCCGCCAGGATACCGATGATCAAAGATATGCGGGCGCCATAGACCAGCTGAGTCCAGAGATCCGCACCGACGTGGTCAGTACCTAGCAGCCCGTGCAACAACCCGAGGACGTTTGCCTGGAGAGGAGCGATCGATACCCGCACCGCTTCCGAGGCAGCCGAACTGCTCACCCGCAGCACCAACCGATAGTCACCCTTGTTAGCAAAGACGACCTTGGCCGGAT
The DNA here is from genome assembly GCA_050260295.1 of Bacteroidota bacterium. Taxonomy (GTDB): domain Bacteria; phylum Bacillota; class Limnochordia; order Limnochordales; family DUMU01; genus DUMU01. Next base: position 2,923 of record JBLNBY010000042.1, on the reverse strand, counting down.
CGTCGAAGAAAGAGAGTCCCAGCTTATTCTTGACCAGGAAATTCCGGGAGTCTACGGTGTCGGAAGTCCAGCCGGTGCTGCCGTAGACGGTAGCATCCCAGACCGTGAACTCGGTGCCATGCGGGTCGACGATGACATACGCGAGTGTAGTCTGGGCATCCCCGGGTGCCTCGACGGCGTACGAAAAACTGGCATCGAAAGTCTGCGGCGGGTCGTAGGGGTAGTGGACCGTAAAGGAGAGATCCGCCGACGCAGGTTCCTCCCCCGGCAAGACCGGTGACAGTTGGACTACAGTGAGGTCACCTCTTTCCGCATCGGCCTCGTGGGAGATGGTTGCTTTCTTTTGCTGACTCAACTGCCATCGGTCGTGGTCGATGGTATAGCGCATGGTAGGAGGGGCTCCCCTGAAGCGGGGGAGGTAAGTGGCCCATACCGGAGCAGCCAGCCGGTCTGCCAGGTACATATCCTCTGGTTTATATGGCGTGAGCCAGGGGGCAGCCAGGGCCATGAAGGTGAAAAGGAGCAAAATGATCAATCCCACCATTCCGTACGTTCGGCGGCGGAATTGTGCCCAGAAAGACGCCAGTCCGGTGAATCGTCCCTCCGTCCTGCGGGCAACTCGTCTTGCCGGCGGTTTGGCTACTTGTGTGGCGCTTTGACTCATGCGTGTTCACCTGCCACCCGAATGCGTGGATCAACCAGCCCGTAGACCAGGTCGGCCAGGAAGTTGGAAATGATGACGGCGATGGCAATCAGATAGAACGCTCCCTGCGCCGCCGGATAGTCCTGTTGGAGCACCGCGTCGACCAGATACCTTCCTACCCCGTGCCACGAGAAGATGGTCTCAGTAATGACCGCACCCGTGACCAACCCGGGCAGCGAGAGGAAGACCAGTGTCACGATGGGCGGTAGCACACTGCGGAGGGCATGGTGGTAGAGGATGGCCCGACCGGACAACCCTTTGGCGCGGGCGGTGACTATGTAATCCTGGCTCAAGGCTTCGAGCATCGCATTACGGGTGTAGAGAGCCCACGAGCCGAAGCCTATGATGACGTTGCTTCCGGCCGGCAGAACCAGATGGTGCAGGCGGTCCAGCAACTGTGCCCACGTACCGTCGGGCGGAGGAGCGCTTATGGTCCCGTGGATGGGAAAGATGGGGATGTAATAGCCAAAGATCAGCAAGAGAAGCAACTGGAAGAAGAATGTCGGTACAGCATACGTGAAAAGCCCGGCGCCGGTGACGAACGTCTCCGAGAAACTCCCGCGGCGCGCCGCGGCAAAGACTCCCACAGCTATGCCCAATAGGGCAGTGAGCGTAAATGATGTGAGAAACAAGGTTATGGTGTTGGGCAACCTTTCCTTTAACTCATCCACTACCGGCCTGCGACTTGTGAACGATTGCCCCAAGTCGAAGGTGACCAGATTCTTTATGTATTTCACATATTGAACCAAGGGCGGGTCGTCCAGCCCAAACTGCTGGCGCAACAGGGCAATGGCCTCCGGCGTGAACCGGGGGTCGATGATGAGGCTGGAAGGATCTCCCGGCATCAACCGGAAGACGGCAAAGTTGAAGGAGAGAATGACAAAAAGCACCAGCAGGGCATATATTGCCCGCCGGAGGAGATATGCTCGAAAACCCAACAATTTCACCTCGCTCTGCAGAGCTGTGACGCTGGTAACTTGGGAGCGATTCAAGTGATCCGCCGCTCCGGTCAGCATTAGCCGGAGCGGCGGATCACAGCACTGGGCAACGGAGAGCTTTCCAGCTTGACGTCAGACCGAGCTCTATTCCTCCATCGTCACTTCGCAGGCTGGAGAGCCCAGTAATAGGGGTTCTTTACCAGGCGGACGTACTCGCCCGGCTTGTATTCCTTCAGAATGAAGGGGCCAGTGCCGATCGCCTTGGTCAGGCCCTTGACGGTCGGGTGTGGCTCGAGCCAGGGCTGGAAGTTGTTGAAGTCCTTAACGTCCTGCCAGATGTGTTTGGGCAGCCACGGGAAGTCGGCATTGTAGAGATGCCAGTAGCTCTGGGTGCTGAAGTAGATCTTGGCCGTGTACTGGTCCGGCGTCTCTACCTTGACGATATCCTGCCAGCGGCTCTGGTAGAGCGGGACCTCGTTGTTCTTCATGAATTCGACGGTGAACTTGACATCTGCAGAGGTGAAAGGCATCCCGTCCTGCCACTTGATGCCCTTGCGAATGTGCCAGGTGATCACTGTCCCTTTCTTGCCGGGCGCTGGCTCCCAGGTGCCGATGTCCCAGGACTCTGCCATCCAGGGGATATCCTGCAGGGTTACCGGGTCGACGGCATACATACCCCAGGCATCATAGACGCGGCCCAGGACTTCCAGCTCGTAGGCACTGGACGCGGTTACTATGTTCAAGTTCTTCGGCTCCTCGGGCAAAAGCCAGCGGATGGTACCGCCCGTTCCGGCGAGGCGCCGGATGTTGAGCGTGGTCCAGACGTTCTGGTAGTTGGCCGAGCCATAGCCTTGCATCGGGATGTAGCCCGTGACCATGTCCTTGCGCCAGGCATCGATGTAGGGCCGGGAGTACAGGACGACATAGGGCACTTCCCGAGCCAGGATCTCCTGGGCCTTATCTGCAGCGTTCTGGGCCTCTGTCTTCGTCTTGGCATAGTAGAGACCCTCGAGTACCTTGTCGAGCTCTGCGTTACGGATACCCGGGGTGTTGTACCCGGCCTCTACATCCTGCGAGGAGTGGAAGAAATCGTAGAGGAAGGTCGGGTTCCGTTCGAGACCCCACGCCAGAACGTACATGTCGAACTCGAAGATGTCGATCTTCTCCAGCATGACCGGGAAGTCCATCGGCTGCGCCTCTACCGGAAGCCCAACGGCCCTGGCCGCCTCGGCGATCATGCGTCCCAGTTCAGCCGAGGTCGGAGCGGCCTCGTAGGTGGGGG
>JBLNBY010000041.1:0-4721 GCA_050260295.1 Bacteroidota bacterium | reverse complement strand
TGCAGGAATGCGGGCTGCATAGACACCTGATGCCAGCTCTTGTCCTGCACCTGGAGCTGATAGATCAGGGTGAGAGCTTTTCGCCCGGCCGGACTGTTTAGCTGCAGACGTTTTCCCTTCTCATCCCACATGAATTGCCCCTGCTGGTAGATCAGGTCATCCCAAATCACTTCGCTTGCAAAAAAGCCGGTGACTTGCACGCGCCCGTCCGCAGTGTAGCGGGTAAGCTTGCGAGCCGTAGCCCGAAGATCATCCCATGTCAGCATGGTAGGACGAACTCCCGCGGCGTCCAGCAAGTCCAAATTCAACCAGAGGAGTCCGGTAGACAAGCCTCCGGGTGTGAACCGAATCGAACCATCGACTTCTGCGCCAAGCTCCACGTTCCAGAAAAGCTCCTGCATGTTCTTGCGCGGCCAGATAGACTCGGGAATGGGCTCCAAAGCAGACACTAGCCGCGAGAGGAAAGCAGTATGAAACTGGGTAACGGTTGGCGGTGCACCGGAAGCAGTCGCAATCAAAAGCTTCTCAGCTAACGCGTTCCAGCTGGCCTGAAGCTCTATGTTGAACCGAACATCAGGGTGCAAACTGCGGTATTCGTCAGCAACCCGGTGGAATAGAGGTTCAAGATTTGTACCGGCGAGAATCCACCATGTTATGGTTACTGATTTGCCCCTATCGGCGGGGGTAGCAGCAATCGCTGTAGCCTCTAGAGTAAGAAACGTGGCAAACAGTAACGTGGCGGTAAGCAATAATTTCACAACTCGCTTGCATGTAACCGTTGTAAACCGCCAAACAGATGCTTTTATTATCCCTTCTCCGTTGAACTGGCCCTGCTGCATCGCTTCTTACCCCCTCATGCTGAAACGGTAATTCTAGGACCTATCCTTATTAACCCGTTCGTGGACGAGGCAACTTGCACCGTCTCTATCCGGTGTTAGGGCAGTGCGATTGTAAGTAGCATGCTTCTTCGTCACTTACCACCAGCCAATAGGCGATTTAGTTTCTCGTCTATTTCAACCGCAACAACGGACGGGTCTCGCTTGCCATCGAGAATCTCCTGGATCAGCGGACCCGTGATTGCGTTCACTTCCCTAGCCGCCGGTATCAGGTAGGCCGGACCGCTGTCGGGATTGGCCAGTTCAAAAACCATATAAGCAGCGTGAAGGGGGGCGTAGGGCACCAGCTTGGAGTACTCGTTTTGAATCGGTTGGAAGGCCGTTAGTCTTGCGGTGTCGGCCACAAACCGGCGGACCACTGCTTTGTTTGTAGACAGAAACTTAACCCATTCCCATGCTTCGGTAGGATGCCTCGTGCCAGAGAAGATCTCAAGCGCATCGACAGTGAAGCGGCAACCACCGCGAACGGGGCCGCGCGGTTGAGGGCCAATGTCCCAAGCAAACTTCACATCTCGTATGAATGGCTGGCTGATAAGACCGGGACCTTCAACGGTAGACATGCCCACGTTGCCAAGCCATATGGTATGGGTGGGCGAAGTTCCAGTAGTAGCTGGCACTGCCACTTTGTACTTCCAATATAGATCTTGAACGAACTTCAATCCTCGAATTACTTCCGGCCTGTTGTAAGTGGCCCGCGTCGGGTTAACCGGCCTGTCGTAAAGGTCGCCACCGGCCTGGTGTACCGCTGCTCCCCACCACGCCCAGAGCCGACCATCCAAACCATACCGGTCTACAACCCCATCTCCGTTGGCATCAACAGTCAGCCGCCTGGCCGCGGCAAGCATGGTATCCCATGTCCAGCCCTTGGGCCCCAGATCTACTGGCGTCTGCAGCCCCGCGGCCTCAAAAAGGTTCTGGTTGAAGGCTACGAAAAGTGGATATGCGTCCATCGGGAGGCCCCAAATACGGCCGTCCGTCCAGGTGACCATCTTGACGGTTATAGGCGAGAATAGATCCCAAGAGATTTCCTTCTCTTTGTCCATCAGCAAGCGCAGATCCAGGAGAACGTTTTCGTCCACGAAGCTCTGCGCCTGGTTCGCATTCATTTCCAGTACGTCCGGGGGACTTCCACCTGCCAACATGCTGAGAAACTTTTGATCATAGGCGCCCTGACCGGGGCCGCCAGCTACCACGACCTGGATGTCTATGTTCGGGTGAGTCTCTTCGAACTCTTTGACAGCCCAATCAACGAAACCGCGCCACGCCTCGCCGTGCCAGTAATACCCGTAATGGACGATGGTAACCTTGCCGGATGCTGCCCGGATGCCCGCAGACGAGCCGGCCATAACGGTTACTACTACCATGGTAACCAGCCACAACACCGCGGCCGCCCGCCGCGACCACCGACCGTACCTAACCGATCCATCACTCCCACAAGGCAACATTTCTCTGGCCTCCTTCCTATGGTAGAACCTTGGTTAACCGAATTACATATACCATATTCCACACGCGCGTCGTTGTTCCTTCCGTGGAAATTGCGTTCAGCCGAGTTGGCCAAACGGGGGTCAGATTCAATCCGCCCCCAGGGAGCACAGCCCGGTCGATCGCAGACAAGCACGTCCGAGGCCGGCTAGTGCCGATTCCGTTTTGGCAGGCACGATGTCGGACAATTCGGCTTAGACGAAGCTCGATGCCGGTTTCCGGCAAGAAGCGTTTCCAAGGCGGCCGGATCCTCCGCATCCACCCAACATCGCGGCCTGCTCGGCTGACCGTCACACTGATACACTTTTGCGCTGCCGAACGCAATTGACCACTACCTTAGCTCATCGCGTTGGCCACCGAACGTGAATTCTATAAGGGAAGCGGGGTGAGGTCGGTGGGGTAACGGTGCGGGAAGTTCTCTGCAAGTCGGCACTGGTTAAGTCGGGCATCACCGACTACGCCCTGAACCCGTATATTGGCTGTTCCCATGGTTGTGTCTATTGCTACGCCTCTTTCATGGCCAGGTTCGCAACGCACGAGCAGCCCTGGGGCCGGGGGGCAGAATGCAGTCCAGACCCTGGCTCAAGGTCTCTATCCTTACCAAATCGGACCTGGTCCTGCGCGACCTTGATGTCCTCCAGGATATCCCCCGCATTGAAGTTGGTATGACCATCACAACCACGGACGATGCAGTGAGCAAGCGGTATGAGCCGGGGGCGTCACCCACTACTAGGAAACTTGCTGCTCTCAGGCGGATGGCCGACGCGGGGATCTCCACCTGGGCATTCCTGAGCCCGGTTCTCCCCTATCATTCCGACTCCAAGCGGGCCGTACGTTCGATCCTTACGGCGATCCGTGACGCCGGGGTTATCAGGGTGATGGTGGACCGCTTTAACCCGTATCCTGCTTCCGTCAGCCGGTTTCTTGAAGCAGCGCCCCCTGAAGCCGCCCGCGTCCTACGGGAGTACACCGCCAGACCGCACGGCTATCTCGACCGGCTCCGGGAGACAGTCGCCGAAAAGCTGCGTCCGGCTTGGGGCTGACAGTCAGTATCGTCTTCTAGACCACGTCGCCCAGTCTTCCCCGGCATTTTCTCCCGTACCGGCATGGCGGGTCGGCGGCAGCAGGGAGCGGCCATATCCGGGTCGCCGTCTTCGTTGTAGTTGGGCAGGAGCCACCCCTTCTGCAGGCCAGAACTTCGACAGCCTGCACGTCCGGCCCCGCGTTCGCCAGCGGCTCCTCGGTTGCCAGTCCCGCTTCCTTGAGCAGCTTATCGGTGGCCTCGGCATCAAGCAGAGCCGCGCCGGTAGCTTCGACCGGGATGTTGACAAAACCCAACCGGGAAGGGAAGAGAGCACACTAGATGGCAGGCGCCGTCAAGCCAGCGCAGGCAGCAAGTAGCAACCCGGCCAGAGCCGCCAGGAGTAGTGCGGGAGTCATGATCAGACCCAACCGGAGGTAATCCCGGAAAGAAACATAAGCTCCGGCCTGGCGGGCGAGGGAGAGCACCAGGATGGTGGCCAGGCTGCCGATGATGGTCAGGTTCGGACCAAGGTTGACGCCCAGCAAGAGACCATACAGGGCCGGCCCGGAGCCGGCGAGATCAAGGAAGAGTAGTTCCGCCGGCAAGTTATTCACCAGGTTGGCAGAAACGGCCCCCAGGACGGCGAAGCGGGCGGCGGTCACCACCTTACCAGTAACACCGTGAAGGCCGAGTGCCATATGGGCAGCCGCCACACCCACAGGTGCAGCCGCAGCCGCTGGTGCAGTCACTGCCGCTGGTACAGCCGCTGCTGCCGTTGCCTGTTCCGGCGTCCGCAGCAAAGCGAGGAGGTGAGTGGCCTCGAGCAGCCTGTAGAAGCCGGGTTCGACGGCACGGATCACCAGGAATAACCCGAACACAAACGGGATCACACTCCAGGAGACCTTCCGCACCAGTTCAACCGGTGCAATCATCCGTCGCCGCAGTGCCAGGAAGGTAAGCAGCACGGCTGTTGCCGTCGAGACCTCCCAGAGCGGCCAGTCGAGATAAGGGGCAAGTCCCAGGCCTGCCAGCAAAGCCAGCAATCCCACTTCCACGCAGCGGGTCAGGGTCTCATCACTGTTGCAGGTGGTCGTCAGCGGCCCCCCGGGAATCGTGGGGGTTTCCTCCTGCACCAAAGGTACAGCTTCCCCACTCGCTGCTGGCTGGGGGGGCCGGCCTCTTCTTAGCTGGTCGCGGAAGAGAAGCACGAAAAGGATGAGATTGAGGACGATCACAAACACGGCCGGCCACAGCATGACCCGGGCATACTCCCAAAACGGAACGCCGTAATAACCGACCGCGATCAAGTTGGTCAGATT
>JBLNBY010000040.1:0-3563 GCA_050260295.1 Bacteroidota bacterium | reverse complement strand
GGTGGCGTCGGCAAGTCGACCGTCACCACCACCCTGGCGGTGGCCCTGGCCCAGCAGGGGTTCAAGGTCGGGGTCATCGACGCTGACATTTATGGCTTTAGCATCCCGCACATGATGGGAGTGGAGAATGCTCCTGTGGTGCTGGAAGACCGGGCAATCGTCCCCCAGACCGCCCATGGTGTGCAGGTCATCTCCATGGGGTCGTTCGTGGACGAGAAGACACCGGTCGTCTGGCGCGGACCGATGCTGACCAAGGCGTTCCAGCAGTTCCTGGGCGACGTACTGTGGGCGGACCTGGATTACTTGCTGGTCGACATGCCGCCCGGCACCGGTGATATCGCCCTCAGCATGTACCAGTTGATACCGCAGGGAATGTTGCTTCTGGTGACCACCCCGCAGCCGGTGGCAGCCAATGTCGCCGCTCGCGTGGCGGCCATGGCCAAGAAGACCAATCAGGCCATGCTCGGGATCGTGGAGAACCTGTCCTACTTCCATGGCCCACACTGCGGGGAGGCGACGCCGATCTTCGGTGAGGGCGGTGGCGAGGCCATGGCAGAGCAGCTTGGCATTCCTCTGCTTGGCAAGGTGCCGCTCCAGACCGGGCTGCGGGAGGCGGGAGATGCCGGCCGGCCGCTCTCGGATCCGCATACGGCCGAAGTGTTTGCGGAGATCGCCCGGCGCTTCCACGAGCGGGCGCAGGAGTTGCAGGCCGAAAGAGTGGGGGTCAAGACGAAGTAAGAAGCACGGAGCACAAGGAGTGAGTGGTAAGTTGGCCTCGTCACGGGGGCAAGCCCATGCAAGAAGTGCTAAAATGATGCAGTGATGTCCGCCGCGCGGAGTTTGCTTGGAGGTTGTCAAGGGACATGAGCAACGTTTTGCAGCTTCTGCGGGAACGCGGTTTCGTGCAGCAGGTCACGCATGAGGAAGAGCTCGGCAGGCTGCTGCAGTCGGAAGAGGTGACCGCGTACGTCGGTTTCGATCCCACGGCGGACAGCCTGCACCTGGGCCATCTCCTACCCCTGATCGCCCTGAAGCACCTGCAGGATGCGGGACATCGGCCGATCGTCCTTTTAGGAGGCGGGACAGCCATGATCGGTGATCCTACGGGCAAGACGGAGATGCGCAGGCTTCTCACCCGGGAGCAGATCGATGCCAACGCCGCCTCCATCCGTCTCCAGGTGGAACGCTTCCTCGACCTTGACCGGGCTCTGGTCCTCAACAACGCGGATTGGTTGTTGCCTATCAACTATGTGAGTTTCCTGCGGGAGATCGGTGTCCATTTCTCCGTCAACCGCATGCTTACCGCCGAATGCTTCCGCACGCGGCTGGAACGGGGACTTTCTTTCATTGAGTTCAACTACATGCTCCTGCAGGCGTATGACTTCCTGACCCTCTTCCGCCGCTACGGCTGCCGGCTGCAGATGGGCGGCGATGACCAGTGGTCGAACATCCTGGCCGGTGCAGACCTGATCCGGAGGGTAGAGGGGGCAGAAGCCTACGCGCTGACCTTTCCGCTCCTGGTGACCAGCAGCGGCAAGAAGATGGGGAAGACCGAGGCAGGGGCGGTCTGGCTGTCGCCCGAGAAGACCAGTCCGTATGAGTTCTACCAGTACTGGCGCAACGTCGAGGATGGTGATGTCGCGAGATTCCTCTCGCTCTACACCTTCCTGCCCATGGATGAGGTAAGACGGCTGGCCGCACTGCCGGGGGAGCAGATCAATGAGGCCAAGCGGGTGCTGGCCTATGAGGTGACACGGCTGGTACACGGAGAGGGGGAGGCCAAGGCGGCCAGGGCCGCGTCCGATGCCTTCTTCGGCGGTGGTGCGGCCGCGGGTGCAGGGAACAACGGAGCTGGTGAAGAGGCCGCCGTCCGCCAGTTGTTGCCGGGGGTTCCCGCCATCGAGGTCAATCGAGATGAAGTGGCCCGGGGTATCCCGGTGCTTGATTTGCTGGTCCGGGCGGGGCTTACCTCTTCTCGCAGCGAAGGCCGCCGCCTGATCGACCAGCGGGGCATTGAGGTGAATGGTGAGCGCGTAGAGAGTATTGAACGGGAGATCGGCCTGGCGGACGTGGAGGCGGGTCTCATCACGTTGCGCAAGGGTAAGAAGACCTACCGCCAGGTGGTGGTGACCGGCCGGTAGTGGCGACGTCGACTAATGCTGGTTTGGGACATCAGCCTCTTGAATCCGCCTTTGTGAATGTTAACGCGATTGACTGGCAGGAAACCCGATGCTAGCATGAGAGAGATGTGGTTTTAGGGCAAACACCCTAGGGTGCATACCCGGGGAGAGGTGAAGCAGTTGCATGCGGTAGTTTGTATCAAACAGGTGCCTGACGCCACCGAAGTCCGCATCGATCCGAAAACCAACACGCTGGTGCGTGAGGGCATACCTTCGATTGTCAACCCGTATGACTTGCACGCGGTGGAAGCGGCGGTCCAGTTGCGGGAGAAATATGGCGGCAAGGTGACGGTCATCACCATGGGCCCGCCCCAGGCAGCCGAAGCACTGCAGAAGTGCATTGCCCAGGGGGCCGACGAGGCCATTCTTCTTACGGACAGAGGGTTTGCTGGTGCCGATACGCTGGCGACCAGCTATGTTCTGGCCCAGGCAATTCGTAGGTTGAACACCGAGGAGCCGGTAGACCTGGTTTTTGCCGGGAAACAGGCGATAGACGGTGATACCGCCCAGGTAGGACCCGGTATTGCCGCCCGCCTTGGCATTCCTGTTCTTACCTATATTTGCGCGATCCGTTCTTTTGACCCGCAAGCACGGGAGATAGTCGTCGAAAGGCTGCTGGAAGAGGGACGGGAGGTGGTCGCGGCCCGCCTGCCGGTCCTGCTCACTGCCAGCAAGGAGCTGAACGAAATCCGCTACGCAAGCCTCCCCAGCATGTTGCGGGCAGCTCGTTACCAGGTGCGCATGTGGAACAAGGATGAGATCGAAGCCGATCCCAAGCAGATTGGGCTGAAGGGTTCACCGACCATCGTGGGCCGGATCTTTTCGCCGCCCCAGCGCCAAGCCGGGCCGCAGCTGGCCGGGCCCCCACCCGAGGTGGCGCGGGAGCTGGTTGAGCAGCTCCTGCAGCGTGGGATTCTCACTGCTTAGGTACGTCATCGAAAAGGAGCTGGCCGATCATGCCCAAGAAGCCGATGCCCAAGATTCACGTTCTAAAACCCAAGTGTATCGGGTGCCAGCTGTGCGTCTCCACCTGCCCCTTCGGCGCTCTGGAAATGGTAGATGGGCTGGCGAATGAGATCCCGGACAAATGCACGGGGTGTGGCCTCTGCCTAGTGCCGTGTCCTACTGACGCGTTGGAGCTGGTCGGACCCCGTGCCGAAGAGATTACCGCCCGCATGATGCGCAAGCGCGAACTGGAGCGCGGCAAGCGGGGCGGTGCGGCCTCCGGTGGCGGCGGTGCAGCCGGTGAGTCCTCTTCGGCAGAGGGCCAGGAAGCGACCGCAGTAGCGGCGCCGCTTGGAGGCTACCAGGGTGTATGGGTCTTCGTGGAGATTGACGGGGTGACCGGTAAAGCGGCCACCGTCAGTTGGGAACTGCTCGGCA
>JBLNBY010000039.1:0-6383 GCA_050260295.1 Bacteroidota bacterium | reverse complement strand
GGGGGGCAAGGTCGGCCCGGATGGCAAGGGCGGGCGACGCCGGACCGTTCCGGGGTGATGCTCAGGCTTGCCCAGGGCGGCTGGGATTACCGGAAACTCGTCTTCCGGGACGGGCGGCTGGTGGGGCTTTTGGCCGCCGGCCCGTCGGTTGCCGGCGCCGGTGCGATCGCCGGGCTCATCCGGCGGGGAGTGTCCATCGACGAGCACACGACGGGTGAGGCACTGGTCCGGAAGTGGGACTGGAGCGTTCTGCCCCGTTCACTCCGGGAGGAGTTGCTTTGGGAACAGGCCTGAGTGGTCTGGGCGGTGTAACCCGGGCGGTTTGATTGGAATGAGGGTCTGAACTGCCAACGGCGTCTGAGGGAGGTGCAAACCGTGAGGATGGAAGAGCTGAATAAGCTGGTCAACCCTTACGGAGACGATAAAGAGATTGCAGCCTGTGGGCTCTTCGGGGTGATCGACACCTCCGGGCAGCGTTTCTCCGGCCGGGTAGCCATGGAAGCCATGGCCAACATGCACGATCGGGGCAACGGCCTGGGGGGTGGATTTGCCGCTTACGGAATCTACCCGGAAATGGCCAACCACTACGCACTCCATGTCATGCTCGAGGATAGCGCCAGCCGCGACGTGCTCGAGCATTACCTGCAGCAGCAAGTTCACATCGTGCATAAGGAAGAAATCCCGACCAGCCGGCGCCGGGCGGCGCGGGTCGGCAAGCCGCCGCTTCTCTGGCGCTATTTCTTTGACCTGTGCACCTCGGGTGACCATGACTGTGATAACTGCGACAGCCGTAGCCACGGTGACGGCGCTGCCGGCGATGCTGCCGGCGATGCTGCCGGGGATGCTGCCGCCGATGCTGCCGGGGATGCTGTCGGGGATACGCTTGTCGAGGACCAAGTCAACGAACGGCTGGTCCGCATGGTCATGCACATCAACCGGGAATTGCCAGGGGCGTACGTTTTCTCCTGTGCCCGCAACATGGGGGTCTTCAAAGGCGTCGGCTATCCCGAGGACATCGGCGAGTTCTTCCGTCTGGATGAATACGACGGATACCTCTGGACCGGCCACAACCGGTTCCCCACCAACACCCAGGCCTGGTGGGGCGGGGCGCACCCGTTTTCGCTGCTCGACTGGACGGTAGTTCACAATGGTGAAATCTCCTCCTACGGAACGAATCGTCGCTTCCTCGAAATGTACGGCTATCATTGCACTCTGCATACCGACACCGAAGTGATTGCCTACGCCGTCGACCTGTTGATCCGCCGGCATGGCCTGGCAGTGGACGAGGCGGCGGCGGTGCTGGCGGCGCCGCTGTGGAACGTAATCGATCGCCTGCCCGAGCCGGCGAGGCGGCGTTACTCTGCCCTCCGCCGGGCGTACGCACCGCTCCTTCTCAACGGTCCTTTTACGGTCATCATCGCCCGGCAGGGGGAGATGATCGGGCTGGGGGACCGCATCCGGTTGCGGCCGTTCGTAGCGGCGACGGCCGGTTCACGAGTGTACGTTGCGAGTGAAGAAGCGCCCATTCGTTTGGTTGAACCGTCAGTCGACCGGGTCTGGATTCCGCGCGGCGGTGAGCCGGTCGTGGCCCGGCTGCAGCAGCACGCGGGTGTGGAGCTACAGGCGCAGCTGCAGGCGCAGGTTAAGGCGGAGCAGGCCGTACTGAGCGCGGCCGTGTGAGGAGTGGCGGATCGTGTTGAAGACTTATCTTGAACCGGAGTTCCGGGTCGAACGGGATGATGAGCGCTGTATCCGCTGTGGCGTCTGCGTCACGCAGTGCACGTTCGATGTTCACTGGTATGATGCACAGGCAGACCGGGTAGAAGCGATCCAGGAGCGTTGTGTCGGCTGCCATCGTTGCTCGGTTTTCTGCCCGACCGGGGCGATCACGATCCGCCGCAATCCGGCCGAGTACCGGCCGAACGCCAACTGGCGGCCGGATTTCCTGCTCGACCTGAAACGGCAGGCGGAGACGGGCGGCGTGGTGTTGACCGGCATGGGCAACGACAAGCCGCTGCGGGTGTACTGGGATCACCTGCTCCTGAATGCGAGTCAGGTGACCAACCCCTCCATCGACCCCCTGCGTGAACCGATGGAACTCCGCACGTACCTGGGCGCCCGGCCCGCACGGCTGCCGGCAGACAGTGAGATGCCTCCCGGCTTGCAGCTCGAGGCCCCGGTGCTCTTCTCGGCCATGTCCTACGGCGCTATCAGCTTCCAGGCGCAGCTGGCTCTCTTCCAGGCCGCCGAGAAGCTCGGTATCATGGCCAACACCGGTGAGGGCGGCTGGCCGCGGGGGCTGCGGCGGTTCAAGAAGAATGTGATCGTACAGGTAGCCTCGGGGCGCTTCGGCGTCGACGCAGAGTATCTGAATGATGCGGCAATGGTCGAGATCAAGATCGGGCAGGGGGCCAAGCCCGGGATCGGGGGGCATCTGCCCGGCGAGAAGATAAACGCGCCCATCGCCCGCACCCGCATGATCCCCGAAGGGACGGACGCTTTGTCGCCCGCCCCGCACCACGACATCTACTCCATCGAGGACCTGGCGATGCTGATCCATGCTCTGAAGGAAGCCACCCGTTACGAGAAGCCGGTGGCGGTGAAGGTGGCGGCAGTTCACAACGTGGCGGCGATCGCCTCGGGGATTGCCCGGGCCGGGGCGGATGTGATCGCCATCGATGGGGTGCGCGGGGGGACGGGCGCTGCACCCAAGATCATCCGGGACAACGTGGGAATTCCCATCGAGCTCGCACTGGCCGCCGTTGACCAGCGCCTGCGGCAGGAGGGTATCCGGCAGCGGGTCTCCCTGGTCGTCGCCGGCGGCTTCCGCAACTCGGCCGACGTGATCAAGGCGATCGCCCTGGGGGCGGACGCGGTCTACATCGGGACGGCGGCCTTCGTCGCCATGGGGTGTACCCTCTGCCAGAAGTGCTACACGGGGAAGTGCGCGTGGGGTATTACGGCCAGCAACCCGGCGATCGCCCGCCGCCTCAACCCGGATCTGGCGGCGGAACGCCTCGTGAATCTGGTCAAAGGCTGGAGTCACGAGATCAAGGAGATGCTCGGCGGCATGGGCATCAATGCCTTGGAGAGCCTGCGTGGCAACCGCGACCATCTGCGGGCGGTGGGGCTGGAAGAGTGGGAGATGGACGTGCTGGGAGTCAAGGGTGCCGGTCAGTGAGGTGGGTGTGGCTATGAGCATGGCGGTTGGCACAGAGGGCACGGAGCTTGGCCAGTTTGGCGGTGCGGAGGCCGAGATTGTCGTAGATGCCCGCGGGCATCTCACGCGTGAACTGAATTCTTACCTGCTCAGCCAGGTGCGGGCCGGGGCGCGGCGTCTGCGGGTCGAGAATCTCACCGGCCAGCGTTACATCGGAACCAACCTGGGAACGGGGGCGGGAGCGGGTGCAGGTGTGGGAACTGCCGGGGCAAGCAACCCGGGAAGTGACACGGGAACGAACCGGGGGACCGCTGCGGTCAAACTCCGGCTATACGGCACTCCCGGCAACGATCTCGGGGCGTTTCTCGACGGGCCAGAGATCGAGGTCATGGGCAATGCGCAGGATGGGGTCGGCAACACGATGAATCGCGGCCGGATCGTCATCCACGGCAACGCCGGAGACATCCTGGCCATGTCCGCCCGGGGTGGTGAGATCTTCGTTCGTGGTAAGGTCGGCTATCGGGCCTGCCTGCACATGAAGGAGTATGAGGGCCGGGGTCCGCTGGTGGTGGTGGGCGGTACGGCCCAGGACTTCTTCGGCGAGTATATGGCCGGGGGTACGGCCGTGCTCTTGGGCCTTGGCCTTGAACTTGGCCTCGTCCCGCGCTCTGACCCGGGGGAAACCGCGCCGCGCCGTGATGCGGCTGCCTCGCTCCCAGTTCACAAAATCCTGTACCTTGCTACCGGCATGCATGGTGGCCGTATCTACATCCGCGGCGAGTTCGACCGGACGGACCTGGGTTCACAGGTCGACGTCACTCCAGTAGACGCCCCTGAGAATGAGCCAATCCTGGCGCATGCCCTGGACGAGTTCACCAGGATCTTTGCAGATACTTTGAGTGATCGGGAACGGCAGCTTTTGGCCGCCGGACCTTATTACCGCCTCCAACCGAAGGGTAAGCGTCCTTACGGGCGGATGTATGCCTGATTGCAGGTAGCGTGCCCGGGATGCGGTCTGGATGGCGAGGCCATTCGACGGAAAGGCCCTGGCCTGCTTTGTGTAGCAGGTCAGGGCCTTTCCGGTTTGAAGGTGTTGCAGGTGTATCGCTTGGTGTTCCCGTTCGTTCGGTGTCTCGAGGCATGAAGAGGCGTCAGGTTGGCCTATTTCGCGCTACGCTAGTGACAGCAACCATGCCCTTTGTGACTTCCATGGCTGCTATGCCCGCCATTCCCACTGTGTCCGCCGTGGCCACCGTGCCTGGTGTACCCATCGTCAGAGTCTTTAACCGTCGCTCCGGACGCCACGTACTTTTCCGGGTTTTCCTCGAACTCACGCTTGCAGGCAGCCGCACAGAAATAGTAGGTCTTTCCCTGATACTCGGCTTGGTCTGCAGCGGAGCTCGGGTCCACGCTCATTCCGCAGACCGGATCGACAGCCTTTGCCATGACGTTACCAGGGCTGGCTGCATGGACCGGACCAATCCCGTGGTCCTCGTGGCCATGCTTGTGACCGCCCAGCATATGGCGCAGGCAGAACGCGACCATGCCCAGACCGAGCAATGGTATGAGCCAGTCTATACCATCCCCTCCCCTCCGGCTTTATGACGAGGCACCTGAGTGCTTCGCACTTGACACAACGTACCTTGCTGCAGCGATTTGATGGTACCCGGCCTGCCTGAAGCACTCCTGAGACAAAGCTGAGAGTTGGATAAGATTTTCGGTTCCGGGGGCTGATAGTAGACCCTGAGTCAGCGCAAGGGCATAATCAGTGGAGGCCGGCGCCGACCCGCCAGTAATAGATGGCGGTGAGCAGCAAGGGTATGCCCACCTCCAGGGCAGCACGCAGGTACCGCGCTGCCGCTCGCGACGGCATTGTCCGGGAGTTGCTCTCTTGGACTACCACCCCCACTCGTAAGATGGGTTCGTGGCGTTTCTTAACAATAGCCAGACCTGCCAGCCCGGCTGCCCCCAGCAGCATACCCACGATGCTGGCCCATTGGCCGTCAGAGAAGAAGCCGACCATGGTGCTATTGCGGAAGAACTCGATCCAGAAGCGTCCAAAAGATGCCAGTAGCAGGTAAAGAAAGAGCTGAGAACCTGCAGGGGCGGGGCGGTTTGCGGATCGACGGCTCAAAAAGACAAAGATAACCCAGTCGACCAGCAACTCGTAGACCTGCTGGGGATGAACCCGCTGCCCGTCCACGAACACGGCCCAGGGCAGAGTGGAAGACTTGCCGAAGATATCACAGCCAACACGCCCGATGGCCTGGCCCAGGGCAAGGGCGGGAGCAATCAGATCCGCCGCGCGCAGAAAAGCGACTCCGTGCCGGCGCGTTGCCACCCACAGGCCGATAGCCCCGCCTATCAGTCCTCCATGCCAGGCCAAACCGCCGCGCTGAAGCTGCAGTATCCATCCGGGATTGGCTGCATAGGTCGGCCATTCGAGCAGCACATGAACTGCCCGGGCTCCGATAATGCCGCCACCAATCACCCAGAGTGCCATGTCATATGTGAAGTCAGAGGAGATTCCCCGCCGCGCGGCAGCCTTAACGATCCAGATGAAAGCAGCCAGTAGTCCTGCCACGAAGGTCAAGCCATAAAACGTCAGGTGCAACGGTCCGATACTCATATGTGATTCCCCGTCTCGCGTCAGTTTGCAGTTTGATGTTTGTTGGTAGACGCTACCTTTGCCCGTCCTAATGGCAGGTGCTTCTGATCCTCTTCCTCGCCCCTGGCGCTTCGTCCCGGTCCACGTCGCCACTCCCGGTGACATAGAAGAGATGACGTCTCATGCGGCGGATCTGGTAGAGCATGAATACGATCCCGCCAGTGTTCATCACCAAGCCCGCCAGAGCCAGGGGGGTTTTGATCTCGTTCAGGAAGACGGCTCCGGCCGAGAGCCCCAGTATAGGGAGCACATCCGCCAGGTGATGGGCGCAACAGGCCAACATAGCTGTCGTGCTAACCCCCGTGCTGCCGGCGGTCACCGCCGAATTCAGCCGCCGCGACCGGTGCAGCCGGCGCAGATGACTGAAGAGACCTACCTGAATACCGAACCCTATCGTTACCGGCACAACGAACCAGGAGTCATCTTTGAACTGCTGGAAAGCGTGTCCGGCATCCTGGGCCAGGGTGATGACTCCCAGATAGAAAGCGAGCAACGCGACACTTCCCAGGACTCCGGACCCTATTGGTCCTATCAAACGCGTGAACCCTAACACCA
>JBLNBY010000038.1:0-2986 GCA_050260295.1 Bacteroidota bacterium | reverse complement strand
GATCCGGTCCACGTTCCCGCAAGAGGCCTGTCCCCTCGTGCCGCCGCAGGCCGCCTCACCGTGACACCGACCAGGGTCTCTCCGGTAGACAAAGCAAGGGAGCCGCCCAGGTTCGCGAGCTGGGCATACCCGATGGGATAACCGGGGGGCGCATAGCCTAGCTGAACCGCCCAACCTCCCGCCGGCCGTACCACCCATTCCCCATATCCCGCCAACTGCCAGGGCGAGGCGGGGCTGGCTCGTGCAACGGCGATCTCCAGGCGCGAGCCGCTGTCGCCCGTCCAGTCCCAGGAGGCGCCTTGCTCCTGGTCTCTCCCGCTGAAGAGGAGGTTCAAACCCGAAAAGGAGTGCTCCCCGGCAATCCCCCACCGCAGGGCGGCGTAGTCATCCGCGTCCACGGCCAAGCCGGACTCCTCGTCAAACTCAGTGCTCACCCGCCCCAGGAGAAGCGAAAGCGCCCGCCCTTCCGTCACGCTCTCCCAGATACCCAGACTGAGGGGCAGTGAAACGCCTTCCGCCTCGCTGAGCGGCGTTGCTGCCAGCAAGCCGACCGGGCCCAACTGAAAGTACTGCGAGCCCAGCGAGAGCATCCCCCGTCCCAGCGGGAACCGGACGGACAGCTCTTCGATGGAGAACGGGTCAGCCGTGAACGAGCGGACGCCGTACGTTCCGGACGTGTAATAGCCGACACCCCAGAAACCGTAATTCCGCAGGGTGAGGCGCAACCAGGACGAGCGGGTTGGCGCGACATCCCACCGGAGCCGGGTCATCTGCCTGATCCCGATCCGCGTTCCGTCTGCCGGCAGTTCGCGGCGCCTGATGTCCTGGATGGCATCGCTGACGCCATCGTCGGGGATCGGCAGAGTCCCGGCATAGCCATCCACCCGCAGGCGTAGCTCACCGCTCCATCCCTGCTGGAAATAGGGTTGGGGGCTTGACGCTGTTTGCCCCGGAGCGGCTGCCGCAGTCGTGGATATAGACAATGCCATCAGCAGAAGGAAACAACAAGTAAGCGCAAAAGTGCTGGGGAAAGGGGTGTAGCGGCGAGGACGCTGAAGCAGGCAGGCCCCCAGCTGACTGCCGCCACAGGCAAGGATGGCCGGCAAGAGCACACCGATCCCCCCCTTGTTGCCAGTCCGAACTCACCGACAACATACACATATATCACGATTTGCCATTGACTACACTTTACTGCTATGTGACATAGATGTCAATGCCGGAATAGTATTACATATCTGTCAATCATCCCTGGGCAGCCGTCTCCGCGCCCCGGACTTGAGACATCAGTTCAGTAGTGGTATTATGTCATTAGCGATGCATCGCGCATACCAACCAGAAAGCGGAGGCGTTGTTTCCCATGTGTGGAAGCGGTTATGGTAGGATTTTCCGCCAGCGGATGCTGCACGAGGAGGGGGACGGCTGTTGCGGCGGCAGGCACGGGTACCAACATGAGTATGAAGCCGAAGCGGCCCGCCACCCCCGGCAGCTGCACGGCCCGGGTTCAGGGCCGTACGGCCACGGACCGGCGCACTGTTGCGAACCGCTGCACGGGCACGGCCACGCCCGTGGCCCTCGTATCGAAGGTTTCTTGGTCCCCTGCCTGCTGCTCCTGCTGAGGGAAAAGCCCGCACACGGCTACGAGCTCATGGAGAAGCTGGCACTCCTTCCCTTCGTCGACATACTCCCCGACCCCGGCGTCGTATACCGCCACCTGCGCCGGCTCGAGGAAGAGGGGATGGTGGCAGCGCAACTCGAACCCGGCAGCGGTGGTCCGGCCCGCAAGGTCTACTCACTCACCCCCGAGGGCGAGAGCTTCTTGAGCGCCTGGGCGGTAAGCATCAGAAGGCGGAAGGAAACCCTGGAAGGCTTCCTGGAAGCGTACGACAAAGGGCCAACCCAAACTTCTGGCGGGTCTCAGCCAGCCAGCGAGTAGAATAGCCAAGCGGTGGCCCGCAACCTCATTGCCGGGAGCAAACAGTCGAGAGGAAACAGTCGGGAGGAAACACCAGGGGCCACACCCGCCCGCATTCCCGGGCGACAGTGTGGCCCTTTCTTCCACGTTCACGTTGGCCGGTCAAAGCGCAAGGTCTGGTAACGCTTGGGTCGACGTTTCGTAAGACTTCGCCAGACTGCCTGCAGGCTATGCGTGGTACTGCTCCCAGTGAAGCACCGACCGCAGCGGGCGCTTGTCGGGGTGCGGCTCTTCGGCCGGGTAACCCAGGGGGATCAAGGCGCTCAGGTGCAGGCTCGTGGGAACGCCCAGGATCTCCTTCACCTTCCCCGCAAACGGGCTGGGATCGCCGGCCACCCAGCAACTGCCGATGCCGTGAGCCTGGGCTGCCAGCATCACGTACGTCGCCGCGTTGGCCCCGTCTTCCCTAGCGTAAGTGCCGGGCTGAACGACTACGGCCACACAGGCGGCCGCCTCGGCGATGTGCCTTCCCCAGTCCGCCGCCTCCGCCAGGGCCTGAAGCTTCTCCCTGTCGGTAACTACAATGAAGTCCCACGCCTGACGGTTGTTGGCGCTGGGTGCAAGCCGGGCCACGTCTATCACATCTTCCAGGATCTCGCGTGCCAGCGTCTCCTGGCTATACTTGCGAACTGCGCGGCGGGTGCGCAGGCATTCCAGAGCGTCCATCCAGCTCCCCCTCATGCTTGGACAATTGTTTACCCGCTTGGCTTCAGTATACCTGAACTGGCTGCTCCCGTCGAGTTCTGCCACGTCCTACCACACACAGCCTCCGCCCCCCTTCGTCCTGCCGAAAGAGCCTGAGCCGCCGGGCTTAGCAGAAGCCGGGTTGCCTGGGCGCTCGAGATCACAACTTCGCCAGGTACGAAAACTACCTACCTTTCAGGAACGAGTAGGTGAAAACTGCACCTACCAGATGGCACTAGGTGAACTCCACCCGCCCGGCGCTCGTGCCCATGACGTTACGCGATCGTGCTAACAGCGCTTTTTACACGCTGGGGGTCCTCGGTCCAACTG
>JBLNBY010000037.1:0-7519 GCA_050260295.1 Bacteroidota bacterium | reverse complement strand
TGGCCATCCTGCCTGGCCTGCCTGCGATTCCATTCCTGGTCCTGGCCGCCATCCTGGGCGGCTCAGCCAGGCTGCTGTGGCGGCGGCGGAGGGAGGCATTGTCTTCCGCGGCGGAAACGTCGGAACGGTCGACAACCGAAAAAGAGAAGGCGGCGACCGGAAGTGAGATGACCATGACCGAGCAGCTCTTACCCGCGCTGCAGGTCGATCCCTTCGCCATCGAGATCGGCTATGGCCTCATTCCCCTCGCCGACACCCAGGGCGGCGGCGAGTTGCTCGACCGCATCACCGCTTTGCGCCGGCGGCTCGCCTGGGAGCTTGGCTTCGTCGTGCCCCCCATCCGGATCCGGGACAACGTGGAGCTTCGCCCCAACCAATACCGTTTCTTGCTGCGCGGGGTCGAGGTAGCCCGCAGTGAGTTGCTCATCGACCGGTTGATGGCGATGGACACTGGCGCGGGAGCACCGCCGGCCGGCGGGATCGAAACCAAAGAGCCGGCCTTTGGGCTGACTGCCTGGTGGGTGCGTCCGGAAGACCGTGAGCGGCTCGAAGAGCAAGGGTACACCCTGGTTGAACCGGCGGCCGTGCTTACCACCCACCTGGCGGAGGTACTGCACGAGTGTGCTCCGGATCTCTTGGGGCGGCAGGAAGTCAAACAGATGCTGGATACAGTTCAGAAGCAGTATCCAGCAGTGACCGAAGAAGTGCAGCAGGTACTCACCGTCGGTGAGATTCAGAAGGTGCTGCAGGGACTGCTGGCTGAACAAGTATCCTGCCGCGATCTCGTTACCATCCTCGAGGCGATCGCGGACGTCGCCCGCCAGACCCGCGAACCGGTTGAGTTGATCCGGGCCGCCCGCCTGAGTCTGCGACGCCAGATCACCCGGACCTATTCGACTTCCGAGGGATTCCTTCCGGTCATCACTCTTTCCCCCCAGGGTGAAAGGTATCTCGCCGAAAGCCTGCAGGGTCTGGCCGGCGGCGCTCCGCCCGCGGTCGACCCGGCCGACATGCGACAGTTGGTGGAGCGTCTCGGCCAGCTCATGAACCAGGCGGCCAGAAGCGGAATCCAACCCGTACTGCTGGTCTCTGCTGAACTGCGTTCATCGTTGCGGCAGCTTTTGGAACGTTCACTCCCCCGTCTACCGGTGCTTTCCTATTCGGAGGTGGCACCCGGTACAGCGGTAAGAAGCTACGGAATGGTGGTGTGGCCAGGTGAAAGTTAAGGAGTTCGTCGCCCCAACCCTGCCGGAAGCGCTGACTCGCGTTCGCCGCGAGCTCGGCCCGGATGCTTACATAATCTCCACGGCTATTCGTTCCCGCCGGCAGCGGTTCTGGTCCCGGGAACGGGCCAGTGAGGCGGTGGTAACTGCCGCTTTACCCCACCGTGAGGAGCCGAATAACCGCCGGGCTGCTTCGGTGTGGGCGGATGCCGGTGACCCCAATCCTGGTCGTCCGCCGGCACAGACCCTCCCCTTCCCGTGGCGCCGCCACTTTGAGCAGGCCGGCTGGGAGGAGGAGATGCTTGGGTGGATAGAGAAAGAATGGCACAAGGCCGCAAAGTTTCTCGCCGGTGGCAACTGGGAGCAGACCATTAGGCCCTGGCTTGCGGAATTGCTCGTTGCCGGTCTGAAGACGAGTGACGCGTGGTTGGAGGGCGGTCGTCCGGGCCGGGTGGTAGTCTTCGTCGGCCCGCCCCGGGCCGGCAAGACCTCGATGGTGGAAAAGATCGCCCAGTGTTATCTCAGCATAGCCCAGTGGAAGGTCGTTACCTTTCCCGAGCCGCCCGAGCCTGCCGAGCTTGAGGCCGCCCGAGCCGAAGCCGATCTGGTGCTGGTGGACACACCGGGACTTTCACTGAATCCAGGCCCCGAGAACAAGGGCAAAGTATGGCAGAACCTGGAGCGGTTGGCTGCAACGGAAGTCCAGCTGGTGCTGCCGGCGGAGTGCGGGGGGCCGTATCTGACCCGGCTGCTGGCCACTGTTGCGCCCCTGCATCCGACCCATCTGGCAATAAGCCGTATGGACGAAGTGGGGAGTTGGCTGCCGGTGTACAGTCTCGCCCGCCGCGCCGGGCTACCGTTGCGGTTTGTGAGCACAGGTCCGGATGATCCGCAACAACTCGAGGTTGCCGATCTTCCTGCCATGGTGGAAGCGATATTGGCAGAAGTCGACCGGGAATGGCGCCGTTCACCGTTTGGGGAAGAAGTCCCCAAGGTACGGTCAGGTAGCGGGGGAGGAGAGACCGATGAGGGACGAGCCTAAGCTGATACCGGGTCTGGCAATCACGGTGGCAGGCTTGCCGGGCGGCCAGGTAGTCACCCATCTCCTGGACACGGATGGTGACCAGCTGGTACTGGTGACGGGTGACGGTGAACCCCTGCCGCATCTTGGCCCGGGACTGGCGCTTCAACTACTGCTCCGCTCGCCTGCCGGCCTTTGGTCGGGTGAGAGTATTTCCATTGGGGAGCGCATCGCCGACGACGAGCGGCAATGGCTCGTGACACGGCCAGCCAGCTGGGAACGGGCACAGCGACGCGGCTACTTCCGGCTTCCGATCGAACTTCCTTTTCTCTGGACTCCAGTGGACCAGGGAGGATCTTGGCAGAGCGCTGTCACCCTGGATTTGAGCGCTGGAGGTCTCAGTTTCGTGGATCGCGTGGATCATGGGCTGCAGCCTGGGAAGCGGATCGTTATCCGGCTGGCGCTGGGGCATGAGGTGCTGGAGTTGCAGGGGGAGGTTGTGCGTCTTTCTGCCGTGGATTCTGGAAACCCAGCAGCTGACCAGGACTGGGTGATGGGGATTCGTTTCGTGGAGGTTTCGCCCCGGACCGAGGAACGGCTGGTGCGGTACATTTTTCAGGTCGAGTCGGCCCGTCGGCGTCTCAACCGGGCACGCACGGTGTGGGGGAATGAGGCATGACACAGCCAGACCGGCCCGGCTCGCGGTCTGCAGAGAGGCCAACGGACACGAAGCAGGTGGATGTGGAAAGGCTCTGGCGGGCTTATAAAGAGCGGGGGGATCGGGATGACCGCGATACTCTGGTGCTTTCCCATGCCCGCCTGGTGAAGTATTGTGCGGGCCGCATTGCCATGGGGCTGCCTCCCAACGTGGAGGCAGATGATCTGATAAGCTATGGGATCTTTGGATTACTGGACGCGGTGGAGAAATACGATCCGGCACGCGGGGTGAAGTTCGAGACCTACGCTATAGCCCGTATTCGTGGTGCGATGCTCGATGGGCTGCGGGCCGCGGATTGGGTTCCTCGTTCCGTCCGGCACCAGGCGCGTGAGATCGAGCGGGCCATGAGTAGGGTGGAAGGCCGGACAGGCAGGCCGGCCACTGATGTCGAGGTCGCTGCGGAGCTGGGCGTCGACCTGCGCCGTTACCATCAGATGCTTCAGGAGACCCAGGGAGCGGCCCTTCTATCCCTCGAGGAGACCTGGAGCGACGAGAATGGCCAGCTCGAGTACTCCATCCAGCAGTTGCTCCAGGACGAGTCGACCAGCGACCCCAGTAAGGTGGCTGAGCTGACCGAAGCCCGTGAGCAGCTGGCGGCCGCCATCGACCGGCTACCCGAACGAGAGAGGCTCGTGATTGCCCTCTACTACTACGAAGGCCTGACGCTCAAGGAAATCGGTAGGGTTCTTGATGTCTCCGAATCGCGAGTGTCGCAGCTGCATACCAAAGCCGTTCTGCACCTGCGGGCGGCGCTGGGCGTACCGGTTGAAATAGAGCCAGCGCCTGGTCGTTCACAAGGGTGATACAGTGTGGTATACTACGCGTCGGCATTTCAACCCACACGTTTCCAGACAAGCCTGTGGGTGTCGGCTGAGTGGCCGATCGCATGCTTGGGCGACGGAAACGGCGGAATAACCCGGAGGTGGTTTTTACGGCAGTTGTCTCCATGAAGCAGCTTCTTGAGGCAGGAGTCCATTTCGGTCACCAAACCCGCCGCTGGAACCCGAAGATGCGGGAGTACATCTTCACGGAGCGGAACGGCATCTACATCATCGACCTGCAGAAGACCCAGCGCAAGTTGGAAGAGGCCTATCAATTCGTGCGCCAGGTCGCCAGTGAAGGTAAGGCCATCCTCTTCGTGGGCACCAAGAAGCAGGCCCAGGATTCCATTCGTGAAGAGGCGACTCGCTGCGGAATGTACTATGTCAACAACCGTTGGCTCGGCGGTATGCTGACCAACTTCCGCACCATTCGCGGACGCATCCAGCGGCTCAAGGAACTCGAACAGATGGAGCAAGACGGTTCATTTTCGCTTCTGCCCAAGAAGGAAGTGGCCCGGCTGCAGCAGGAGCGGGAGAAGCTGGCCAAGTACCTGTCCGGTATCAGGGACATGACCGAGCTTCCTGACGCCATCTTCATCGTCGATCCTCGCAAGGAGCGTATTGCCGTCAGCGAGGCACGCAAGCTGCACATCCCCATCGTGGCGATAGTCGATACCAACTGCGATCCCGATGAGGCTGACCATGTCATCCCTGGCAATGACGATGCCATCCGGGCCGTCCGCCTGATTACCAGCAAGATGGCAGACGCGGTCATCGAGGGTCGTGAAGGTCTCGAGGTGGCTCCGCCCGTCCAGGAGGGTGAGGCAGCGCCGGCGACTGCAGGCGAGGCCGATGCCGCTCAGGAAGACGCTTACTCCGAAGATGCCTATGCTGAGATTGTCGAGTGAATCTGTAGCAATCTAAGCCATGAAGAAGACAGCCCGCCCGGTTCAGCTCGTGCCTGCCGGGCGCGTTTCTTGTACGAACCATGGACGAGGAGGCAGACTATGGCGATCACTAGCGAGATGGTCAAGGAGCTCAGGGAAAGAACCGGAGCAGGCATGCTCGACTGTAAGAAAGCCCTGGAGGCGACCGGGGGCGACTTGGAGAAGGCCGTCGAGGAATTGCGCAAGAAGGGGCTGGCGGCCGCCGCCAAGCGCGCCGGTCGGGTCGCAGGAGAAGGGATCATCGATGCCTACATTCACGGTAACGGGCGCATCGGCGTTCTGATCGAGGTCAACTGTGAGACCGACTTCGTGGCCAAGACAGACGACTTCCGGCATCTGACCCGGGATCTCGCCATGCAGGTAGCGGCGGTGCGGCCTGAGTACGTCTCCCGGGAGGATATCCCGGCAGACATTCGTGAACGGGAGCTGGAGATCTACCGGGCAGCTGCCAAGAATGAAGGAAAGCCCGACCAGGTCGTGGAAAAGATCGCGCAGGGCAGGCTCGAGAAGTATTACCAGGACGTTTGCCTGCTCGAGCAGCCCTTCATCAAGGATCCCAACAAGAAGGTACGCGATGTCATTACGGAGGCCATCGCCCGTCTGGGGGAGAACATCACTGTTCGCCGTTTCGTTCGGTTCGAGCGGGGTGAAGGGCAGACCGAGCCCGCTGGGGAAGCTGGGAGGTAAGTCGATGAGTGCCGGATCCTCCGAGCCCTTACCCCGCTACCGGCGTGTGGTGCTGAAACTCTCCGGCCAGGCCCTTGCCGGACAGACTGAATCCGGGCTCGATCTGCAGGTGGTCAATGGGATTGCCCAGGCCGTGCGCCGGTTGGTCTTACTGGGAGTCCAGACCACCATCGTGGTGGGCGGTGGCAACATCTGGCGAGGAGCAGCCGGTGAGGCCCGAGGTATGGACCGTGCAACCGCCGACTACATGGGTATGCTTGCCACCACGATCAATGCCCTGGCGCTACAAGACCAATTGGAGAAGCTGGGAGTCGATACCCGGGTACAGACGGCCATAGAGATGCGGGCTATTGCCGAACCGTACATCCGCCGCCGGGCCATTCGCCACCTGGAGAAGGGCAGGGTCGTGATCTTCGCCTGTGGGACTGGAAACCCCTACTTCTCTACAGATACGACGGCGGCACTGCGGGCGGCAGAGATCGAGGCGGATGTCATCTTGATGGCCAAGCGCGGGGTGGACGGGGTTTATAGTGCCGATCCCCGTTTCGACCCGCAGGCCCGTAAGTATGAATCCCTTGAGTACCTGGATGTAGTCAAGAAGAGGTTGGGGGTCATGGATGCGACCGCTGCATCCCTCTGCCGGGAAAACAAGATTCCTATCATCGTTTTCAATCTGGACGATCCGGAGAACATGCTCAGGGCCGTCCAAGGCGAAAAAGTAGGTACCTTCATCGGCGATGTGGCTTCCGTGGACGGGCCCGATCCAGCGGAAACAGGGCCCCGGTAGTGGCGTCTTTTTTGGGTAAACGACTGTGCGCGTGGACGCGTGAGGGAGGGGATGACGATGACCAACACCAAGGACGTAGTCCGCAACCTGGAGAAAGAGATGGATAACGTAACCAAGGATCTTCGCCGAGAGTTTTCCACCATCAGGACCGGCCGGGCCAATCCCGCGATACTCGATCGCGTAGTGGTAGGGTACTACGGTACGCCCACCCCGCTCCCGCAATTGGCTTCCGTCTCCGTCCAGGACAGTCGCGTGCTGCTGGTACAGCCATGGGATCGCAACATCGTCAAGGATATCGAGAAGGCTATTCTCAAGTCTGACCTGGGGCTCACCCCTGCAGTCGATGGCGCGGTAATCCGTATCGCCATTCCTCCCCTCACCGCCGAACGGCGCAGTGAGTTGACCAAATTGGCGCGCAAGGTGGCCGAAGAACATCGGGTGGCCGTCCGCAACCTCCGGCGGGATGCCAATGACCTGATAAAGAAGGCGGAGAAGAGCGAAGGACTGCCCGAGAATGAGTCACGGCGGCTTCAGGAAGAGGTGCAAAAGCTGACCGACAAGTTCATTGGCCAGATCGATCAGCTGCTTGCAGAGAAAGAGAAGGAGATAACGGAAGTCTGACCGGGAATGATTGATGATACGCAGGTTTCGCCGGTAGCATGGCTTGCTTATCCGCTGCGGGCGGTATGGAGCAGGCTGGCCGAGGCTGTCCCCCCGGCTGAGATCTCCTGTGAATTGGTCGATGGAAGCCGGGTCGAAGCCGTCACAGAGGACAACCTGCGGGTAGTGAGGGTTATCCGGATCAAGGGGCAAGAGGGAACGGCGGTTCGCTACCAACTTCTCGTCGACCGCAGCCCGCAAATCCGCCCTGAGCAGGTACGTTCCCTGCCGGGCGGGACTCGCTTCGGGAAGGATGCAAACCAGGCTTAATGATCAACGATTTTAGCGGACCTGCAGAGCCAGTACTCGATCGCTCCCGGCTGCCCCGGCATGTAGCCGTTATCATGGACGGCAACGGCCGTTGGGCGCAGGCACGGGGGATGCCCCGTACCGACGGCCACCGGGCTGGGGTCGACCGATTGGAAGAATTGGTTCGTACTGCGGCTGAGATCGGGCTGCCGGTTCTCACCGTCTTTGCGTTTTCGACGGAAAACTGGCGCCGTTCACCGATGGAAGTTCAGGTTCTCTTCCGCCTGGCGGAGGAACTCTTGCGCAGCAGACTGCCGGAATTTCACCGCGAAGGTGTCCGTTTGGCAATCATCGGCGACCGGACACGGCTGCCAGCCGGTCTTCGGCGTCAGATCGACCGGGCGGA
>JBLNBY010000036.1:0-3854 GCA_050260295.1 Bacteroidota bacterium | reverse complement strand
TGCGGTTACGGCTGTGGGCAAGGCAGACTGTTCACCTGATGCGAATCCCTTCAATCTTTTCACTCAACCTTTCCACACTGCCTGGCTGCTCGCCGGTTCAGGCGGCCAACTCAGGCGGCCGGCCCGAGCAGTGCCCGTACCGGCTCGGGGGCTTCCTGTTCGAAGGCATAACGCCACAGGTCCTGCAAATTGTCAACGCAACGGACCTCGAGCGACTCCGGCAACTCCGACGGCAGATCGGGCCGGTTCTCCCCCGGCAGCAGCACCAGCTTCACTCCCGCCCGTGCCGCCCCGTACAGCTTAGCAGGAATCCCACCGACGGCCCGGATGTGACCGTGCAGCGAGACCTCGCCAGTAATCGCCAGGTCCTGGCGCACCGGCAGTCCCAGGAGCGCGCTCACCATTGCCAACAAGATGGCCGCCCCGGCCGAAGGCCCTTCGATCCGGCCTCCACCGATGACATTCACGTGAATGTGCCAGTCGTCAAGCTCCAGGCCGGTGATCCGCCGGGCCAGGGAGGCGGCGTTGAAGAGCGAGTCACGTGTCATCTGCCCGGCCGCCTCGTTGAAGCGTATCCGCCCACTGCCCTTTTCGCGGGTCGGGTAGGCGGTAGCTTCCACTTCTACCACCGTGCCGACGAATCCGGCGACCCCCAGGGCCAGCACCCGCCCCACCTCCGGCGGTCGATCCGGCCTTACCGTACTGATGGGCGTGAGGCGGGAAAGACGCAAGACCTCCTCCGCAGTGGCGACAGTAATATATACGTCACGGGGAAGCGGTGCGTTCTCGTCCAAACCTGCCGCCACAGCCTGGCGGTAGAGGGTCAGGCCATAGGCATCTGCCAGGACTTGTGTTGCCTTGCGGCCTTCGCCGGTGTACCGGCTGATCAGCTCGGAGACGCCCGGTTCGAGCCGGACACCCAGCCGGGTCGCTGCTGACCGCACTACCTCCGCCACCTGCGCGGGAGTGAGCGGTTCAAAGAACACCTCTCCGCAGCGTGAACGGAGCGCCGGGTTTATCTCCGACGGCTCACGGGTGGTAGCGCCCACCAGTATGAAATCGGCAGGTGCACCCTCAACGAAGAGTTTCTTTATATATTCGGGAACTTGCGGATCATCGGGATCGTAATAGACTGATTCGAATGTCACCCGCTTGTCCTCCAGCACTTTCAACAGCTTGGCATGGAGCAGCGGATCCATTTCACCTATTTCATCGATGAAGAGAATACCGCCATGAGCCTCGGTGACCAGGCCGGGGCGCGGTTCGGGGATTGCCGATTCGGCCAGGTCGCGGCGGGCACCCTGGTAGATGGGATCGTGTACTGAGCCCAGCAAGGGATTGGCCACTTCCCGGGGATCCCAGCGCAGGGTTGCCCCGTCCACTTCGACGAAGGGCGCGTCGGGGCCAAAGGGGGTAAAGGGCAGGTGCTTGGCCACCTCGAGGACCAGCCGGGCGGCGGTCGTCTTGCCCACCCCGGGTGGTCCGTAGATCAAAACATGCTGGGGAAAGGGACTGGCCAGCTTGCTGAGGAGCATCTGGATGCCGGCCTGCTGTCCCACGATTTCCGCAAGTGAACGGGGGCGCAGGGTTTCCCAGGCCTGGCGCGACAGGTGGACACGGTTCTGCCTTTCCAGTTCGACAAACTTGCGCAGGGTGCGGGGATTGTCCGGCCCCACCTCCTGCGAAAGAAGCTCCAGCTTCAGTTCACGCAGGTGTTTTTCCTGTCTTTCGGCCAGCTGCCGTGCTACCTTCTCTTCGATGCGGCGCTCGAGGACGCGCCGGGCCAGCTTTTCGGCCACCTTCTCCTCCAGCTGGTCGACCAGGCCGGGAATGTCTTCCGGCCGGGGAGGCGTCTTGGCGTTCGCCGTCCCCAGCAACAACTTCTGCAAGCCCCAAACCCGCTCTTCCATCCTTGCCGAACGGATCAGGCCGGCTGCCCGCCGGCGGGCGGCCTCTCTCCTGAGCTCCTCGGGCCCATAGAGGTCCAGCGTCAAGCCGATCAAGGCTTCGACCCGCTGGATCAATCCGTCCGGGTCGCTCCCGCTCCGTCTGCCCCGGTGTTTGCGCGACGACGGTGGCGAGTGTCGGAAGGCGGGAAGTTTCATGCCTTCGATTCCTCCACCACAATACGCAGGTTGGTCGTCTTACCCGGCAAGACCCGCACGGCCGCCGTGTATGAACCAAGTTGTTTGATGGGGTTCTCCAGTTCGATCTGGCGCTTATCCGCCTTGATGCCCAGCTTCTGGAGCGCCTCAGCCACGTCCCCGGCCGTCACCGACCCAAAGAGGCGGCCGCCCTCGCCCGCCCGGGCCGGTATGCGGACGGTGACTGCTTCCAATTGTCTGACCAGCTCTTCCGCTTCCTTCTCCTTGCGGGAGAGCTGGCGGGCTTTTTCCGCCTGGTGAGCCTCAAGCTGCTTGAGATTCCCCTTGGTCGCCTCGATGGCCAGCCCGCGCGGGATCAGGTAGTTGCGGGCGTACCCGTCGGCCACCTTGACCGTATCGCCACGCGCACCAAGTCCCTTCACGTCCTGAGTCAGAATTACCTGCATACTCACTCCTCCTTACGCCACGCCCGGAGCTCCCCGGAATCATGAAAACCTTGGACCTTGCCGCCGGCCTGTCGCCCGCCTGTCGCCAGCCTTGCCACCGGCCTATACCCCAGTCTGGCCACCAGCCTGCACACCAGTCTGGCCGCCGGCCTACACGCCAGCCTACACGCCAGCCTCATCACCGGCCTGCCCCCGCTTCTCCAGCCGCCGCCAGTCTAGCCAGCTGTCGAAGATGCCGATGAGGGTAATGATGGGCGGTAGCAGAACCGTAAGCAAAGCAAAGACAACCAGGGCAAGGCGAAGACCTCGGCCCATGTTGGTCTTCGACAGCCAGTACCAGACTACCGCCAGCCCCTGGACGAGAAACACCACGAACGAAACCATGCTGAGGTTGAGCCCAACGGTAGCGATTCCTGGCCCATACCTGTCTCCGGACACCTCTGCCAGGAGCAGCGCCCCCAGTCCCCCGATTACGCCCCAGGTGTATCCCCATGAAAGACGCCACCGTGAAAAGGGCGGCCACTCCGAAAGCCCGGCCACGTCGAACCGTTGCAGTACCCAGCGGGTGACCACATAGTTTATACCGGCAGCAAAGAGGGAGGACAGGAGGAGCGAGGCCGGCCAGACCAACTGGACAAAGATGTCGAAACGTTGGATTACGGCCTCCTGTTCATCCCGGGGCAGTCCGGCAATGTCCGACAAGAGCCCGGTGCGCAACTCCTGCAGCCAGACACCCAGACCCTCCCGCAACGACTCGCCGGAAAGGTGGGCCCCCACGACAAACCAGGCAACCACCGCCACTGCCATGCTCACGCCAGTGATCAGGATGATCTCCAATGGTCCCCGGCGCGATCTGAGTCCCCACGCCAGAATGAACCCGCTGGTACACAGGAACGGCACGAGCCACCCGGTCTCCCCCACCAGCCAGATGGCCAGCAAGGAGAACCCGACACTGAGCAAGATGGCGCTGCGCGGCCCGCGAGCCACGGCGGCCAGTGCCACACAGGCGGGTATCAGAAATACCAGGTGAGGCATGACCGTAAACCCGATCAGGATCAGAATGATGCCTGCAATCAGCGCCAGAGTCACTTCAGGCCTGCGCCCCAATCGGCTTTCACCTCTTCACGCTGTTCCGGTGCTGGAGGACCGCACTCAGGTCGCCAAACCAGAGCTCCAGCTCGTGCCTCTTCTCGAGGTTTGCCCGCAGGCGGGCGTCCACCTTCCGGTCGAGCTGGGCCGGGTCAATTCCCAGCCGGCGTGAGAGGATCAATACCAGCATGATGATGTTGGCCAGAGCATCTGC
>JBLNBY010000035.1:0-2840 GCA_050260295.1 Bacteroidota bacterium | reverse complement strand
CCGATGTTGAGGGAAGTAAAAGTGCCTTCCACGACCGCCCGTTCACCGACTACCGAATCGCTGAGCACCACGTTGGACACCCGCGCCCCCTCGTTGATGATGCTCTCCTTGACTACTGACTGGACGATCTCGGCATCGTCGCCAATGGAAACGTAAGGTCCGATCACTGATTGGCGTACCCGGGCGCTAGCTGCAATGGAAACGGGCGGAATGATGATGGAATCAACCACGGATTCGCTGGCTTGATAGTGCACTGTGTTCGACAGCAGTACGTGGTTGGTCTCCAGCAGCGTACGAGGATTGCCACAGTCGAACCAGTCGTTCACGGAGAAGGTGGTGAACTCCTCGCCCGACTCTAGCATGTACTGCAGCCCGTCAGTAAGCTGGAACTCTCCCTTGACGCGCTGGTCACGGCGGATGATCTCCTCGAGTCCCTGGAAGAGCAGGCGGGGGTTACGCACGTAGTAGAGCCCGACTATCGCCAGATTGCTGGGCGGATCGGCGGGCTTCTCCACCAGCCGGCGAATGCGGTTGTTGGCATCCAGCTCAACCACACCGAAGCTGCGGGGGTTTTCGACCGCCTTCACGCCGAGGGCGCTGGTGGAACCCCTGAGCACTGGGCCGAGGTCAGCACGGAAGATGGTATCGCCCAGCACGATCAGGACCGGCTCGTCCTGGCGCACTACTTCCCGGGTAAGGTGGATGGCATGGCCCAGGCCCAAACGCTCCTCTTGTTCGACGTAGCGGACTTGCACCTGGTAGTGGGTGTTGACGTAGTTGACGATCTTGTCGCCGAGGTAGCCCACGACGAGTACTACCTCGTTTATCCCCAGGGGAAGCAGCTGGTCCAGGATGTGACCCAGAATGGGCTTCCCGGCCACGGAGACCAGAGCCTTGGGGACGGTATGGGTGTGCGGCCTAAGACGCGTGCCGATACCTGCTACGGGAACGATCGCCTGCATACTACTGCCCGCCTCCCAGCCAAGCCTGATTCGCTCCCACATAATATCACGCCCGCACGCGGTCGATAACACAGGTCCGAAGGGTGCGCTGGCGCATGATCGGGCCGTTTGGACGGGCAGCACGGCAGCATGGCAGTATGGTAGGACGGAATATCCTCTGCTAAAATAAGTTGGTTCTGTTAAAGACGGGGGGCCGGGTCATGTCGACGCTGGCAATTGTCGGTGCTCAATGGGGAGACGAAGGCAAGGGTAAGATAACGGATTTCCTGGCGGCACGGGCCAATATCGTCGTCCGCTATCAGGGTGGGGCAAACGCCGGGCACACGGTCGCCTTCAATGGCGCCACTTTCCGGCTGCACCTCGTTCCGTCAGGGATCTTCTATCCGGGTACTATTTGTCTCATCGGAAATGGTGTGGTTGTCGATCCCGAGCAATTGCTTACCGAGATCGGAGAGCTCGAGAGCCAGGGAGTCGACACCCGTTCATTTTTCATCAGTGATCGGGCACAGGTGATAATGCCCTATCACAAGGAGCAGGACCGCCTAGAGGAAGAACTGCGGGGTGAGCGGCGGATCGGCACGACCGGGCGTGGTATCGGACCGTGTTATGCCGATAAGGTTGCCCGCTACGGTGTCCGCATGCTGGACCTCCTGGACCGGGCGGTCCTGAGCGAAGCGCTCGACCGGGTGCTGCCCATCAAAAACAGCTGGCTGCGGCAGGTCTTCCACCATCCCGGTTTCGAAAAAGAGGCGCTGCTGAAGCAGTATCTCGAGTACGGGGAGCGCCTGCGGGGGAGGATCGTCGATACCGTCACACTGGTCAACGAGGCGGCCGAAGCAGGGAAGCGCATTCTCTTCGAGGGTGCTCAGGGAACGCTTCTCGACATAGATCACGGGACATATCCGTTCGTTACATCCTCGTCGCCTACCGCGGGCGGCGTCTGCGTGGGTGCGGGGCTCGGGCCGACCAGGCTCAAGAAGGTCCTGGGCGTTGCCAAGGCTTATACCACTCGGGTTGGCGAGGGGCCCTTCCCCTCGGAGGAGCACGGCCCGCTGGGAGAACACCTGCGCGCCCGCGGACAGGAGTTTGGCACCACGACCGGCCGTCCCCGTCGCTGCGGCTGGTTTGACGCGGTGGTCGGGCGCTTTGCAGTGCGGGTCAACGGTATCACGGGGCTTGCCATTACCAAGCTGGACGTGCTGGATGGGCTGGAGAAAGTGAAGATCTGTGTGGGTTACCGCTATGGTGGACAAACCCGGCGAACGCTGCCCACCGACCTGCGGCTGCTCGCCGAGTCCGAGCCGCTCTATGAGGAGCTTCCTGGCTGGGAGAGTACAGCAGGTGCTCGCAGCTATAGTGAACTTCCGGCTGCCGCCCGCCGCTACCTTGAAGCTATCTCGGAGATGTGTGGCGCCCCGCTCGCGCTCGTTTCGGTGGGCTACGACCGGGAGGCGACCATTGTGGTCAATCCCGATCTGCTTTTTGATACGCCGGTGAAGTACTGATGACGTGCGAATGACGTCTTGATTATTGAGGGCGTGTTGATGGAGGGGGTGGGCTGCCCCCTCCGTTCTTTTTCTGCTGCTCGTGTACCGTTTCCGGCTCGACCAGTACTGACTGATGAGCTTTTGAACTTCTTATGCTACCTGCTTGATCGCTACCTCGGCGGCTACAACCCCGGCGAGGGCCCGGTCGACGGCGGCCCGGGCGGCGTTGTACATTTTGTCGAAACCGGGTACTGCAGGGAAGACCACGTCAGTGTCGAGTGCGAGGAGTACCTGCGGCCAATTGGGGTTGCTCTTGAGGATCTGTGGATTCCGGTTGAAATCGATCACCGGTGACGGGCGTCCCATCTTCAGGGCAAAGTACCCCGAGCCC
>JBLNBY010000034.1:0-3716 GCA_050260295.1 Bacteroidota bacterium | reverse complement strand
TAGTTTTGGAGGGGAGGGTCTCTCGTGTCGCTCTGATTGCTAACAACCAGAATGGCGTGGTGACCATCCCGGTCACGGTGGAGGTTGCCAGCGACGACCCCCGCTTGCGGTCAGGGCTGGGTGCTGACGTGAATATCATCATCGCCAATGCTGAGGATGTGGCACGTGTGCCCATCGAGGCGGTGGCTCCGGATTCCCAAGGACGTTACTATGTGACCAAAGTGACGGACGATGGCCAGCAGCAGGCCGTGCCAGTCGAGATTGGTGCAACCGATGGCCTGTGGGTTGAGATCAAGTCCGGGTTGGCGGAGGGGGATCAAGTGCTCACCAACAACTTCGCCCTCTACCGTAACCTGATGGCCCAGGAGTCCCAGAACCAGCAGTGGGGTCAAGGACGCAGCGGGTTCCCGGGTTTTATGGGAGGACCGCCGGACATGGGTGGGGCAATGAACTTCAACCAGTCGGGCCGATCGCAGCAGGAGGCGCAGCGAGGAGCGCAGGGGTCGCAGCAGGGGGCACAACAGGGGTCGCAGGCGATGTCGACCTTGAGGACGTTCCAATCTCTGGAACGTATGACGCCCGCAGGGGGTGGGGCTAGTGCCGGAAGGGGCCTCTGATGGCGCTGTCCACCCGGGTGAAGTCATCCGTCTCGAAAAGGTCGTCCGGCAGTACGTCGTGGGCAGCAACGTAGTGCGGGCACTGGAAGAAGTGGATCTGGTCATCAATGAAGGTGAGTTCGTAGCCATCATGGGGCCGTCGGGATCGGGCAAATCCACTCTCATGCACATCCTTGGTTGCCTCGACCGGCCTACCTCGGGACGCTACAACCTGGACGGGGTAGAAGTGGGCCGTCTAAATGATAGTCAGTTGGCCGTGATTCGCAACCAGAAGGTTGGATTCGTCTTCCAGCAGTTCAACCTGCTGCCCAGAGAGACGGTCCTGGCCAATGTGGAGTTGCCCATGATGTACGCCGGGATTCCCCGCCGGGAAAGAGCGCAGCGGGCACGGCAACTCCTGGAGGAGATGGGCCTGGCAAACCGGCTTGCTCACCGTCCTGCGGAGTTGTCCGGAGGCCAGCGTCAAAGGGTGGCTATTGCCCGGGCGCTGGCCAACGACCCGGCCCTCATTCTGGCGGACGAGCCCACCGGGAACCTGGATACAAACACCGGGGCGGAGATTCTCCGCATCTTCGAGGACCTGAACCGGCGCGGACGAACCATAGTCTTGGTTACGCATGATCCCAACGTGGCCAGTCACGCCAGCCGGATAATCCGGCTGGTCGACGGGCGGATCGTGGCCGATGAGGGGGGCGCAGCGGCATGAGCATACGTGAGACAGCGAAAGCTGCCCTGCGGGGACTGGGCTTCTATCCTCTGCGCACCTTCCTGTCGGTGCTGGGGATCGTGATCGGAGTGGCGTCGGTGATTGGTCTGGTGGCTATAGGTGCAGGTGTGCAGGAGAGCGTAACGAGCCAGATCAGCCAGCTCGGGTCGGACGTGTTGACTGTATCACCCGCGATGCAGCGGGGTGTCTGGGGACGGTCGGCAACGCAAACCACTGTCGATGCGAGCATGGCCGAGGATCTGGTGGAACACAACCCGTTGATCAAGCAGGCAGTAGCGACGCTGCAGACTCAAGGAACCATGACGGTCGACAATTCGACCGTCGATGTCACCGTCGTGGGTGTAACGCCCGATTATGCCGACATCTTCGCCTATCCTGTGCAGACCGGCCGGTTCCTACGGACTTCCGACCAGGACCTGGGAGCCGATGTAATAGTGCTTGGAGCGGAAGTGGCGTCGACTCTTTTTTCAGGTCAGGACCCTCTTGGCCGAAAGGTTCAGCTCAGTGCAGGGAACTATCCCACGCGGTCCTTCGTAGTGGTAGGGGTCATGGGCTCGCTGGGACGGACGTTTGCCGGCAACTTCGACGGCCAGGTATATATGCCGGCCAGCACCTTCTTCCGCTGGACCGGTCAACGTCGTGTCAGCTCCTTCATTCTCCGGGCGGTAAGTACAGACGCGGCCGTGGATGCGACCGACCAGGTGAACTTTTACCTAACCCGGCGAGTCGGTGAAGACAAGTTTCGTGTACAAAGCCAGCAGACCATCCTGGAGACCATCACTTCGGTGGTGGGGACGCTCACTCTCTCGCTGGGAGCGATCGCTGGGATTGCACTTCTGGTGGGCGGGATCGGCGTAATGAATGTGATGCTGGTGTCAGTGAAAGAGCGCACCCGGGAGATTGGCATCCGCAAAGCTCTCGGGGCGAAAAACCGCAACATCCTGAACCAGTTCCTGCTCGAAGCGGTCTTTCTCTCCCTTACCGGCGGACTTCTTGGGCTCTTTGGAGGCTGGGGAGTGGCGGCACTCGTGGCCCGCTGGGGCAACTGGCCGACGGTCCTTCCCGTTCAGGCCATTTTCCTGGCGGTGGGCTTCTCCACGGCCGTCGGGCTCTTCTTCGGTATCTACCCGGCTATGCAGGCCGCCCGCCTCGATCCCATAGAGTCGTTGAGCTACGAGTGAGCGT
Organism: Bacteroidota bacterium; assembly: GCA_050260295.1. GTDB lineage: Bacteria > Bacillota > Limnochordia > Limnochordales > DUMU01 > DUMU01. The sequence goes on along the minus strand of JBLNBY010000034.1, from coordinate 1,187 downwards.
ACGGCAGACAACCCGCATGCCGCCGGATCAGGCGGCTTTACGAACTCCTCAGTGTGGTGCGAGAGGCTTCCTCGGAATTGGAAATTCCAAGGAAGCCTCTCGTCTTGTGCGGTCAAATCTGTTTCAGAAAGAATAGGCTGGCAGGATAAACGGGCCGCTCGGCGAATGGCGTGACGGGAGGCGAGCGTGTGGATAGACTCGAACCCGCCCCGCTGCAGTTGGATGCTTGGTTGCAGCAGCGTGGATTGACTTCGTCAGCAGTACTGCTGGTTGCTGCTGCCGATTTGGATGATAACGGTAAGTTCGGCCCCAGTTGGGTTATCTGCACCCGGGAAGTGCTGTGGGTCATCCCGCAGATAAACGGTTCACCTGCCGCGCGAGCCACTCGGGGCGAGCGGGCCGGTGCACCGCCGGCGGCTGCCCTGGGTGAGCCGCTGCGGAGTGTGACCCTGGCCGATCTGGAAGGTATCCGGGTAGAGAGTCTGACCGGTAACGGCCTTTTGGTGGCGACGGTGCGCAAGACTGCGGCCGCGGCTACTGCGCCCGCCCCCATTGCTACACCTGCCACTGCTTCTGGCGACGCCAAAGCGGTGAACACCGAGGACATCGTCCTGTGCCGTTTCTCCAACTCCCAGGCCCGCAAGTTCGGGCTCTTCTGCCGGCTGGTCGACAAGGTCCGGAAGGGTGAGGAGATCCAGGACAGCGATATACGGGAAGATCAGATGCCGCAGTACTGCCCTCGCTGCGGGTTGATGTATCCCGAGCCCAACCGTCCGGTCTGTCCCCGCTGCATCGACCGGGGCCGGCTCTTTCTGCGAGTACTCTCCTTCGTCCCCCGCTACAAGCGGCAGATCGCACTCATCCTGCTTTGCATGTTCGCCAGCTCGGCTTTGCGGGTCGTCAGCCCGATCCTGGGCGGACGTATCCTTTATGACGAAGTCCTCACCCCGGGCGGCCGCTACTTCGGCCAGATCGGCCCGGTGGTACTCCTGATCTTCCTTACTCAACTCCTCGCCCTGGTGATCAGCATTGCCTATGGCCGCATCAACTCAACCATGACTGCGCAGGTGATCTTCGACCTCAAGACCGAAGTCTTCGCGGCCATGCAGCGCCTTTCACTCCGATTTTTCAGTTCACGACAGACCGGGAGCCTCATGACACGGGTAAACCATGACGCCATGCACTTG
>JBLNBY010000033.1:0-5531 GCA_050260295.1 Bacteroidota bacterium | reverse complement strand
CCTGGCTGCCGGCAATCTCGAAAGAGGTGGCAAACCCACCTGCCTGCAGCCACGTACCTTCCATATGAGCGATAGCTCCGCTCTTCAGGCGAAGTGTCGCCAGCACGTACTCTTCGCGGTTGAAATCCCTCCGGAAGGTGCTCTTGGCATAGACCCGCTCGACCGGCCCGAAGGTCCACCGGAGCCAGTCGAAGTCATGGATCATGAGATCGAGGGCCAACCCACCGCTCCACGCATAGTTGGCGTACCAGTCCTTCCAGGCCGTTGGAAAGCCGCCACCACCACGAGATGTACGGATCACACCGATCTCCCCCAGATGGCCGGCCTGCACCGTTGCCCGAGCCTGAGCGTACTCAGGGAAAAAGCGAACGACATGACCCACTCCCAGCTTGACTCCGGCCTTCTCCACCGCGTCCAGGATCGCCTGGCCGTCGACCAGCGTGCGGGCTAGGGGCTTCTCACAGAAGATCTGCTTCTTGGCTGCCGCCGCCTTTTCCACGTAGACACGGTGCAAGTGGGTGGGCAAACAGATATCGATCACATCGATATCGGGCCGGTTGATCAGGTCTTCCGCCTGTGGCAAAGCCGTAGATCCTGTCGCATCCGCCAGCCGTTTTGCCTTTTCCAGGTCAATGTCAGCTATCCCAACCAACCGCACGTTGGGAAGCCGTGCATAGGCGTGTGCGTGGGCAGTACCCATGGTCCCCGCGCCCACGACCCCGACGTTGAGCATGCAACCGTCCTCCTTAACTCGCAGCTTCGTCCGTGTACATTCAACGTCCGTACCCGCTTTCCTCCTTAACCCGTGGCATCGGCCCGTTTCCTATTCATCCCCCTCACCTGTGCGACGGACCGCTCCCGATCTTCCTCATGGCCTGCGGGAAGCGAAACATCCGGTAAAGGCGACAGCCGCACCGTTCTTTCTGCCCCGGCCTCCACCGTAGCTCCCGTCCCATCCTGAAGGGACCCTTTGCCACTGACCTGGTTGGCCTGAGAGCCGGGGATCCCCGCCGGCCAGGCTTCCGAGCTTGGGCTTGGGCTTGGGCTTGGGCTTTCCGAAACCAGCGGTTCGACGAGCAACCGGACGATGCGCGCCCCTTTGACCTCGAGAACCTGGAACCTGTACTCCTCGTGAACTATCAAATCTCCTCGCTTTGGCTTGCGTCCCAGCCGGTTGAAAACAAAGCCGCCCACCGTCTCCACGTCCGGATCCTCGAGCCGGGTATGGAGTAGCTCCTCCACATCCTCCAACAGGAGAGAACCTTCCAGCTCATAGGCATTACCCCCTCGGGGTTGCACTTTGGGCGGCTCCTTGTCGAACTCGTCGTAGATCTCTCCCACGATCTCCTCCACGATGTCCTCCATGGTGATCAAACCAGCCGTCCCACCGTACTCGTCCAGCACCACCGCCATGTGTGTCCGGCGGCGCTGCATCTCCTTGAGCAGCTTGATGACGGACGTACCTTCCGGGATCATCAGCACCTCATGGGTGATCTTGCGCCACTCGGGTATGTCGGCAAGCCGCCTTCCACCTTGGGAGCCCTGCTGCTCGATGAGTCCGATGAGATCCCGGACATGAACGAGTCCGATGATGTGGTCCCGGTCTTCTTCGCAAAGTGGGTAGCGGGTATGCCCGCTGCTCTTGATGGTTTGCATGATTTCGCCCAGTGTTTCGTCGGTGAAGATACAAACCATGTCCTGGCGGGGGATCATTACCTCTTTGGCTACCCGATCGGAGAGATCGAAAACGTTTACCAATAGATCCCGCTCGACGGCGTCAAGCACTCCTTGTTCGTGACTGGTAGAGACGAGTTCTCGCAATTCTTCCTCGGAATGAGCAAGGTCTGCCTCACTGGCTGCGGTCAGCCCAAATAGCCTCAAAACAAAGGTAACCATCTTCTGAAACAGCCAAAGCAAGGGAAAGGTAACATAGTACAGTGCAAGCAACACGGGCGCGGTCCAGAGGGCACCCTTTTCCGCATCACGAATGGCCAGAGACTTGGGCAATAGCTCGCCGATCAATACATGAAGGATAGCTACCAGCCCGAAGGAGAGCAAGGCGGCAGTCCACTGAAGAACCGCTACGGAGTCAATGTTCCAGGCCGTGAATACGGGTCTGACCAACCCTGCGAATGCAGGCAGACCGACCCAGCCCAGGGCCAGGGAGGTAAGGGTAATCCCAAGCTGAATCGCAGGTAGGAAAAGCTCCAACTGACCAACAACACGTTGAACCGCTCGGGCACGGCGACTCCCAGTCTCGGCCAGATCTTGCAGCCGGCTTCCTTTAATCTTGACCAGGGAGAACTCGGCAATAACGAAGAAGCCGTTGAGGATGACAAGCAACACGGCAACGAGTAAATTGCCTAAGTTGCCAAATGGGTCGTCTATCGTAGCTCACCTCGCAATGGATCGACCGGCACCAGCAACCGCGAAGGCAAGTCGCAGCCCGGTCTTGTAACCACCACTATTCTAACATTTTTGCGGATAGTACAGTGAGCAGGCCATGGCCGTCCAGCCGCACGCCAATGGCCAGTCGCCTGCAACCAGCCTGACGTCTCGCCTCAACCAGAAACCTGGATTCAGCCAGACGCCAGTACCCATTCGCCATCGGGCGATTGTCGCAGTCCCGCACGCCGGAGACAAGTTTCCATTCCTTTGAGACACCAGCGCGACGCCTCCTTCGCGCTGCCCCCCGCCGGACGCCAGTGGGTTTCCAAAGACAAAACTCCGGCATAGCCATCCTGCGCCAGGGCGGCAAACTGCCCAACGTAGTCGATCTCGCCCCGGCCCACCTCGGCCCACTCGTAGGGCTCTGTGGGCTTACCGGTAATCCGAGCGTCTTTTACATGTACATGGAGCACGCGCGCCATCCCCGGACCTCGCTTCACCGCCTCGTACCCGTTGGGAAAAGGAATCTCGCCCAAGAAAAACGCATTGCCAGGGTCCCAGATGAGTCCGAGTTCTTCCAGCCCCCCGCGCTGCCACAGTTTCTCAACCTCTGCGCCTGTCCCAATATAGCAGGCATGCTCGTTTTCCAGGAGCAAGCGGCGGCTCGATCCCCGGACGACCTCCAGCAACCACCGCAGGGCAGCTGCTATCTCCTGGTAAAGCTCGGGGGTTGGCATCGGCGTCGCTCGCCAGAAAGAGAAGGTACGCACAAACCGGGCATCCCAGGCTTCCGCCAGCTCCAGGGTCTTGCGCAGAAGCTCCATATGAGCTTCCGGCGGCAACTCTTCGGGTGCACCGTGCAGCTTACCGATCTGGCCGCTGCCGCTTCCATGCAGGTGGCACTTATAAACCGGTCCGGCCACACTCACCACCCGCATGCCCCGCTGGCGGACCAGCCGCCCCACTTCCGCCACCTCCGCAGCCTCGAGGTGGACCACGTTCTTCCCCCACACGCTCCGCAACTCAATGTCACGGATATTGAACTCTTCCGCAAGGTCCAGCGCTTCCACGAGATTCTGACTGACTTCATCAGTGATCAAGCCCAGCCGCAACTGCCGATCCCTCCGCTGTTTCTCTTCGCCGCCCGGACGGGTTATCCTACCATCGCACCATCAGAGCCAGCAGGATTTGCCCGCACTGTAGCGAAGCCCTTGCAGAGACTATTTCGGCGGATTTCGCGTCCATCGGTTGATTGACGAGGAGGAATCACCGTGCCCGCATCGGATTCGCAAATCGTGGCGGAAAGCGCCCGCCGCGCCCTGGCCGCCCGTTCCCTGCAACCGGCCGATCTGCCGGTAGTAGCTGGGCTGGACGGTTTCGTCGACGAGATCTGTGACGTGGTGGACAAGCGCTCGGACCCTGCCCACTACACCCGGATCGAGACCATCGCTGACTTTGCCAAGCGGGTGGCGGGAGCAGCCGGGCTCTCGACCAACATCGAGATCGTGCCCCGTCAGGTCAAGCTCGGGGGCAACGGCCCGATCATGGCCAACGCCCTGGTAAGCTATGGCTTCCCGCTCACGTACATCGGAAGCGTGGGCGTCCCGAATCCCCATCCGGTCTTCCATGAGCTGGCCCGCCGCTGCCGGGTGATCAGCATTGCCGATCCGGGGCATACGGACGCGCTGGAGTTCAAGGACGGCAAGCTGATGATGGGCAAGATCGAGCCGATCAAGCAGGTCAATTGGGAGAATCTCCTGGCCAACATCGCCTTCGACGATATGGTCCGCCTCTTTGAAGAGGCTCGCCTGGTGGCACTGGTCGACTGGTCGATCCTGCCTTATGCCACCGAAGTCTGGCAGCGTGTGGCTTCCGATGTCCTGCCTCACGCCAAGCCTGCCGAGCCACCCTACTTCTTCTTCGACCTCGCCGATCCGGAGAAACGGACCGTCGACGAGTTGCGGGAGGCGCTCGCGGTCATTCAGAGCTTCCGTCCCTTTGGGCGGGTAATCGCCGGCTTCAACCGCAAAGAGGCCGACCAGGTAGCTTGGGCGCTGGGAGTCGCCCGGCGGGACGAGCCAAAGCTGCCGCTCCCGGAGCTGACCCAACGCATCGGCGAAAAACTGGACGTGTGGGCGACGGTAGTTCACCCGACCGAGGAAGCCGCCGGGCTTTTCGAAGGTGAGCTCTTCCATGTAGCTGGTCCGTACACTCCTGCTCCGCGCCTTACCACCGGCGCCGGTGACAACTTCAATGCCGGACTCTGCACCGGGGTACTGCTGGGCCTTCTGCCCGCCGAGGCGTTGCTGGTTGGGACGGCCACTTCCGGCTTCTACGTGCGCCAGATGCACAGCCCCAGCCTGACCGAGCTTGAGGCCTTCCTGAAGGTCTGGGCGAATGAGGGTGTCGAGGCTCTTGATCGTTACGAGTCGTTTTCGGATACGGCAGTAGCGGTACGGGGCGAGTAGGTCGGGCTGGCGGGGACTGGCGCCCGCCGTAAGTGCGGCTAGCGAAAGGCCAAGGAGACCGTCAAAGAAATGCCTCTTACGACGTGCGGCCACTTGGACGGTCTCCCTGGCCCAACCCAATATCCAACCAGCGTTCGACTTCCAGACCATGTTGCAGGCACTTCGACAGTTATAGTGTTCAGCCTGGCTCGGACAGTGGCCATGCTCAGACCCGGCCGTGGCCTAACCTTCGACCCAATCTCTGTCCTGCGACCGACCCCCAGCTAGCACCCCGTCCGCTTTTCACCCGCCTGCGGCCGGCCCCGGACGCAGCCGCCTGCATTCAGTTCATGTAAAACGCAGCCTGCTGCTGCGCCGGTAAGTCGCGGTCACTTCTCCGGCTGCTGCTGGTACACCCGGATGTAATCGATCTCCATGGCCTGCGGGAAAACGGTGGACTCATCCGGATACCCGGGCCAGCGCCCGCCCACCGCCACGTTCACAATGAAGAAGAATTCGTGGTCGTAGACCCACTCCCGCTCGGCGTAGCTCTTTGGCATACGGTCACGCCGCAACTCCTGGTAGACTGTGTCGTCCACGAAAAACTCGATCACGCCCTCGCTCCAATCCATCCCGAAGACATGGAAGTCCTCGGAAAACTTCCGCCCGCCGGGCAGAGTGTAGGAGGCGCTGATG
>JBLNBY010000032.1:0-3054 GCA_050260295.1 Bacteroidota bacterium | reverse complement strand
GGCGGCAGGAAGAGTGGTACACCCGGCGGTGGCCGAGGCGCACGGCCTCGAGCATCTGCCGGTGGAGCAGCTTCTGGCGGGGTGAGTCGTTTGCTCATGGGCCGAGCTGGGCTTGGCGAGGAGGACTGGGAGTGGATTCGGTGATTCTGCCGTCTGGGAAACTGCCCGCGCCGCGGCTCGCTCAGGTGGTATTGGGACAACTCTCCGCCCGGCGGCCGGGGGTGGTCGTCCGGCCGGCGGTCGGCGAGGATGCAGCAGCCTTGCTTTTTGGTAACGAACTTTGCGTGGTGACGAGCGACCCCATCACCGGTGCCACCACGAACCTGGGGTGGCTCGGTGTGCATGTCTGCTGCAACGACCTGGGGGCAATGGGGGCTGAACCCGTTGCCCTCCAGGTCGTTTTGCTCTTGCCCGAAGGGACGTCCGAGGATTGGCTCAGGAACGTGATGGGACGCATGGAAGCGGCCTGTGCCGGCTTGAACGTGGAAATCACCGGCGGGCACACGGAAGTGACCGACCGGGTGCGTGAACCGGTCTTCGTTGGGACCGCCCTGGGCCGTGTACCTCCGGGTGGCCGGCTGGTACGCTCCCACGGGGCGCAGCCCGGCGACGGTCTACTGGTGACCAAGGCTCTGGGACTCGAGGGCACTGCCATTCTTGCCGCCGAAGCTGGCGACGATCTGGCCTGCCGGTTGACCGCCGAAGAGTTAGCCAAAGTCTTGCAGGAGGCGGAAGGCTACTGGCAGGAGATCAGCGTCGTAAAGGAAGGTCTGCTGGCGGCGGAAGCGGGCGCGACGGCCATGCACGACGTCACCGAGGGCGGGCTCTACGTCGCCCTGCGTGAAATGGCCGCCGGAAGTGGGCTTGCCTTTCGTGTGCGGGCCGCCTCGCTGCCCGTCCGGCCGGCAACCCGGGCCGTCTGCAATGCGCTCGGTCTCGATCCTCTGGGCCTGATCTCCTCGGGAGCCATGCTCATCGCCCATCCCCAGCCCTTCGAGTTGCAGCAACGGTTGGCGGCGGCCGGGATCCCGGCAGCGGTCATTGGGGAGCTGGTAGCTACCGATCCGGCGTCCGGCCTCGCGTCCGGGCAAGGCGTGCTGATCGAGGAAGGCGACGAGGCGGCAGGCAGTGGGCCACAAGTCACCCCGTGGCCTGTCCGTGAAGAGGACGAACTCTGGCGCTATTGGGCGGGTCGCTAGTACCGACCTGTCTGAGGTCCTTGGTGGAAAGAACCGGCACCGTACCGTGAAGGCAGAAAAAAGAGCGGCTTGTCAGCCACTCTTGCCGAGAACGAAACTAGGCCCGTTACCCGGGCCGGCAAGCTTTTGGTGCCGAAGGAGGGACTCGAACCCTCACGGGGGGCTACCCCAACTGATTTTGAGTCAGTCGCGTCTGCCGATTCCGCCACTTCGGCGCTGACACTATGAAACTATAGCACGGGTCTGCGCCGCTAGCAAGAGGCTGCGACGGGATCCGACGGCGAGCTCGGCAGGCACGTTTGGCCGGGGATGGACGAGCTGCTGCCTTCTGCAAACAGTGGTTGCAGGGGCTAGCCAGGCAGTGTATCCTTAATTAAGAGCGAAAATGATTACTGTCAATGTGGGGGCAACGAGACTGGGAACGGGCCCGGAGATGGAAAGGATGTTCGAGAGAGCATGAGTGTCGTCAAAGAGGATAAGAGGCCGCGAGGCTTCATCCGCAATACCAGACAGCGTCGACTCATCCTCGAGGTGCTGCGCAGCACCGACAGCCATCCTACTGCCGACTGGATCTACCAGCAGGTCCGCGACAAGCTGCCCAATATCAGTCTCGGCACCATCTACCGTAACCTGAAGACACTGGCGGAAAACGGAGAGGTGCTCGAGCTGAATTTCGGCAGTACCTTCAGCCGTTTCGACGGGAAGGCTGAGCCGCATTACCACTTCTTCTGCGAGAAGTGCGGACGGCTGTTCGATGTGTTCGAAGTGCCGGTCATCCACGAGTTGACGCAAGAGGCCCAGCAAGCCACGGGTTGGAAGGTACTTGGGCATCGCCTGGAGTTTTACGGCATCTGCGGCGACTGCCAGCGGGGTGATATCGCCGGAAAGACTGCCGGCAAGACGGAAGGCCGGCGCCCGGAATAAAGGTGCGGGTAGTATCGCTGGAAGCGTTACGCCCGGCTGTCTTCCTCAGACGGGAGAACCGTTTCGTCGTGCGGGTTCGCTTGCCGGAAGGTGGCGATACCGAAGTCCTTTGCCACCTTGCCAATTCCGGCCGGTTGCAGGAGTTGCTGATCCCTGAGGCCCGGTGTTTTGTCTGGTCAAAACCGGTAAGTCACCCCCAGGGGAATCACTTTCAGCGGAAGACTGCTTACAAACTTGGTTTCGTCGAGATTCCCGGCGGGAGGGGTTGGGCCAGTGTCGATGCCACCCTGCCCAACGCGCTGGTGGCCGAATGCCTGCGGCGATCCCCCGGTGAGCTTTACTCTCTTCTCGGACTCGCATATCGTCGGGAAGACCGCCAGGACGATAGTGACCATGGTATCAGCGCGGCTTCGCCATTTCCTTCCTCCGCTGTCTGGGAGCGGGAGGTGCGGTTTGGCGACAGCCGCATCGATTTTCTTCTGAAGACAGCAGGAGAACCTTCCACCGGAGAGAATTGTCTCGAAGCTGGAACTTTTGTTTGCGCCGGAGAGGCCCCGGCTGCGGTGCTGCTGGAGGTCAAGTCGGTGACCCTGGTCAGGGGTGGTGTGGCCCTTTTCCCGGACGCTCCCATCGCCAGGGGTCACAGGCATCTGGAGCATCTTCTCCGGGCTATGCATCAGCAGAGCATGGGGGCTGCCATTCTTTTTGTCGTGCAGCGGGAAGATGCAACCTGCTTGGCTCCCAACTGGCAGGCCGACCCGGTGTTTGCCGGCTTACTCCAGCAGGCGGCCGCGGCCGGTCTTAAGGTTGTCGCGCTTTCTTGCCAGGTTAAACCGCCCGCTGTCGAGTTGCAGCTTCACCCGCTGCCAATCCGGTTGTAGCGAGAAACCAAATATTGCCCCGCCCTTAGCAGGATTGTCAACCTACATGT
>JBLNBY010000031.1:0-2911 GCA_050260295.1 Bacteroidota bacterium | reverse complement strand
GGAGTGGCCCGGGCAATTCCGGTAGTTGCCGACCGCGTGGTCACTTCGGGTGGACGAACGGTTCAGGAGTCGACCCAGGAGACAGCAGTTGACAAGACGATGCCCCTGATCCGGGAGCTTGGTCAGAGCCTGCAAGCCTTCTTGCGGCTTGGTCATTGGGACAAGATCCGGCAGTTGCCTGCGTTCCTGTCGTCTTTGGATGAGAAGCTGCAGCAGCTGGAGGAGCGGGTTGCCGGCACTTGACCCGCTCGCGCTTTCCCGCTCCTCCTTTTCCTTTTCCTTTTCCTTGTTCTTATCAGCGGGACTTTTTTCCGGCTGAGGCTGATGGTATAATGGGCGCGGAAGGTCAGAAAAGGTCAACCAAACGCAACGGTGAGAACAGGGGCAAGCAGAATATGCGGGGATTCCGAGCGTTGTCCGATCAGATCGAAGCATTCATCCTGCAGCTTCTCGATGAGGCTGACGGCCTGGTCGAGGTTCGTCGCTGTGATCTGGCGGAACGCTTTTCCTGCGTACCGTCACAGATCAACTACGTTCTGACCACCCGTTTCACCACCGACCGGGGTTATGTGGTGGAGAGCCGCCGTGGAGGCAGTGGTTACATTCGCATCGTCCGCGTCGACCCCGGGAACGAGAAGAGCGGATGGGAGTGGATGCTGTCCCGTATCGGGGAGTCAATCAGCCAGAGCCGGGCCAATGCTCTGCTCGCCGAGATTGTGCGCAGGGGATGGATCAGTGAGCGGCAGGCGATTCTCACCCGGTATATGCTGGAGAGAGAGGCTCAACTCCTGCAGGGCGAATGGCAGGATGTCTTTCGGGCGGCACTGCTACGTAGCCTGCTCGCAGTGGTAGTAGGAAATGCTTAGGATGTGGGCAATGCAGGCAATCCGGGCGAGGAGGGTTTGCTGATGGTGTGTGATGAGTGCCATGAGCGGCCGGCGACGGTTCACGTGGTCACGCAGATCAACGGGCACCGGGAAGAACGGTGGTTATGCGAGCAATGCGCCCGCTCGCGCCAGGAGTTGCAGGCGTTCAACTTCAACCCCCAATCCCCGGTTTTTGCGTTCCAGAACCTGCTGAGCAGTCTTTTCGATACTGAACGGAACGGTGGTTCCGGCTTTGGCCAGCAGCGATCCCGGGGGTCCGATCGCCCCGACCGCTGCGAGGTATGCGGTACCACCCTGGCCGATTTCCGCCGCACCGGCCTGCTCGGCTGCGCCCACTGCTACGAGCGGTTCGCCAGTTCCCTCGAGCCGGTGATACGCCAGGTCCAGGGCAGTACCAATCACCGGGGCAAGCGGCCGGCGGGGCAGGTTGAAGCAGGCCCAGGCGCAGTCGCTGGCCAAGGTCCAGGTCCGGAGCGCCCGGCTTCCGAGCGGACAGTGGCGGAGACAGAGGCCAGGGCAACAGATTCTGACTCACCGGGTACCGCACACCCCGATCGGCTGGCGCGGTTGCGGGCGGAGATGCAACGGGCGGTGGCGGAGGAGAGGTACGAGGATGCCGCCCGGTTGCGTGATCGTATACGGAACCTCGAAAAAGCGCTGGCCAGAGATGGAAACCATGACAGCCGGGGACGCCAGGGGGAGGGACCGGGCAGTGCAGGTCGATGACCTGATAAATCATGGTGGTGTTGGCTGGATGGGAGGTAGCGGAGCCGACAGCGACGTGGTACTCAGCTGCCGGGTACGGCTGGCCCGCAACCTGGCGGACGTCCCTTTTCCCGGGGCGGCCAGCCCGGCCCAGCGTGAGCATGTTTACGAGCTGGTGCGGAGTGCGGCAGAAAGAGCCCGGGGGCTTGGCCAGCTCCAGGCGATGCACCTGGACGATCTGACTCCGCTGAACCGGCAGATTTTGGTTGAGCGCCACTTGATCAGCCCGCAGCAGGCCGACGGCGGGGAGGGGCGCGGCGTCATCCTGCGCAGCGATGAAGGCGTCAGCATCATGATCAATGAGGAAGACCACCTGCGGATCCAGGGGTTTTTTCCGGGACTCGAAGCGCACAATGCGTGGCGCTTGGCCAGCCAGTTCGACGATTTTCTGGCGTCGGAGCTGCGGTACGCTTACGACCGCCGGCTCGGATACCTGACTGCCTGCCCCACCAACCTGGGGACAGGGCTGCGGGTTTCAGTGATGATCCACCTGCCGGCGCTCACCCTGGCCGAGCAGATGCGGCGGCTCGCCCACGGACTCGGTCAGGTCGGGCTCGTGGTCCGGGGGCTGTATGGCGAGGGGAGCGAGATGGCAGGGAATATTTACCAGATATCCAACCAGATTACCCTCGGACCGACCGAGGAGGAGGTTCTCTCGCACCTGCAGGAAGTGACCCGACAGGTGATATCGCAGGAGAGGCAGGCCCGCCAGGCGATGCTGGACCACAACCGTGTCGCGCTGGAAGACCGGGTGTGGCGGGCGCTCGGGACTCTCCGTTATGCCCGCCGGCTGAGCACTACCGAAGCTCTCGGTTACCTCTCCGATGTCCGGTTGGGGATCGACCTCAACCTGATCACGGGATTGGCGCCCACCATTCTGCAGGAGCTCCTGGTTCAGATCCGCCCCGCCCACCTGCAGCGGCTGCTGCACCACGAGATGCGGCCGGAGGAGCGGGATGTGGCCAGGGCCACCTGGATCCGGCGGCGCATAGCAACAGCCTTGGGAGAAGACAGATAAAATCTGCAAGGAAGGAAGGAAGGTGGAGGCCGTGTTCGGCAAATTCACTGAACGGGCTCAGAAGGTGGTCGTTCTCTCTCAGGAGGAAGCGAGACGACTCGGCCACAACGTGGTTGGCACCGAGCACATCCTGCTGGGCCTCTGTGCCGAAGGCGAGGGCGTGGCAGCCCGCGCCCTGCAATCCATGGGCATAAGCTTGGACAAGGTGCGTTCGGAAGTAGAGAAAGTGATCGGACGGGGT
>JBLNBY010000030.1:0-8234 GCA_050260295.1 Bacteroidota bacterium | reverse complement strand
GACCCCCAGCGCGTCCGCCAGTCGGCCATCGAGAAGGGCGAGTTGAGTGCCGAGATGTGCGCCCGCCTGACCGACGAGGAGGCCCTGCATCTCATCTTCCGTCCCGGTTTCTCCACCCGCCGCGAGGTGACCGAGGTTTCCGGCCGCGGCGTCGGGCTGGACGTAGTGCAGCGGACGGTGGAGAGGCTCAATGGCACGGTTCAGCTCGAAAGCACTCTCGGAGCTGGCACGACTTTCAGGATCCGCCTGCCTCTCACTCTAGCCATCATTCGCTCCCTGCTCGTCAAGGTCCGCGGGGTGGTATGTGCCATCCCGCTGGTGAACGTGATGGAAGTACTGCGTTTGCAAGCCGGTGACCTCGCTACGGTTCAGGGGCGGCCGGTATTGCGGTATCGTGCCCAGGTACTGCCGGTCGTCCCGTTGCACCATCTGTGGGGTGAAGAGGTAACGACCACTGCGCCCACTGCCGACGACCCGCAAAGGGCAGCTGCGTTGCCGGCGGTCATCGTTCAAGTGGGTCAGGAAAAGCTGGCCCTTCTCGTCGATCATCTCCAGGGCGAAGAAGAAGTGGTCATCAAGCCCCTGGGCCGCTTCATCGGCGAGATTGCCGGACTGGCAGGGACTGCCATCCTCGGAGACGGCCGTATCGCCCTGATTCTCGATATACCCGGTCTGCTGATGGAGGTACGTCGCAATGTCAATCATCAGTGAGGGTAGTACCTCGCCCAACTCCCACCCGGCGCTCACACTCTCCCGCCAGGAGTGGCAACAGGCGGTTTACGAGGGCTTGAAGCAGGCAGGCGAAGCGCTGTCGACCCTGACAGACACAGAGGTCCAGGTTATCCGGGCAGGAGAAAGTTTCGTATCTCTTGCTGACTTTCCCCGGCTAGTAGGGCCCGAAGAGATGCTGGTGGTGGCCATGTGCCAGGAGATCGAAGGCATGCTCCCCGGACTTGTGCTGTTGCTCTTACCTGCTTCCGCGGCCCGGCAGCTGGTCTACGGAATGCTCGGGCAGGTACTGGGTACGGCGGATGAATCAGGAAGCGACTCGCAGCCGGCGACTGAATCGGAGCCGGCGGCCGAGTTGCTTGCTGATGACCTGGCCCTCTCGGTGCTGGCGGAAGTGGAGAATGTGGTCGGCTCGAGTTTCCTGAATGTGATGGCTGACACGCTAGAGACAGCTCTTATACCTTCTCCGCCGTCTGTCGTACATGACATGGCTGGGGCCCTGCTCGAGACCGTGCTCGCCTCGACTCTGAGCCGGGCAGGCACGGTGGCTGACGTAGTGCCGGTAGTTCAGACGGCTTTCATCATCGGTAACCAGAACGTCCAGGCCTATCTGATCTGGCTTTCCACCGCCCACCCGTCTTTGGCGCGGAGGGACGTTCGATGATGAAAAACCTTCGACTACCTGCAAGCTCCAATTCTGCCGCCAATTCTACCGCCAATTCTACCGCCATCCGTCCCCTGGGTCTGGGAGATTTCGCCATCTTCGTCCCGCCGGCGGAAGCGGCTGTGGGTACTGCCATAGCCACTACTACACCTGCAACTGCAGCCCCGGTTACAGAGTTCGTCTGCTACGGCCTGGGCAGTTGCGTCGCGCTCGTACTGGCCGACCCCAGGGCGGGGATCCTGGCCGTAGCGCATGTCGTTCTGCCCCAGCCCCCCGGTGGCGTCCCCGTTCCGCCCCTGACCCGTTATGCAACTTCCGCCCTGCCCTTCCTGGTCGAACGGATGCTGGCACGAGGAGCAAGGCGCGATCGGCTGGTTGCCTGGCTCGTGGGCGGGGCGCAGGTTTTGGATTTACGGCAGGCCGAACCCATCGGAGCACGTAATGTGGAAGTTCTGCGCCAGGAGTTGCGCCGCCTCGAAATACCTGTGGTCGCCGAGGCCGTAGGAGGAACTTCCGGACGTACACTCCGCTGCTACCCCCAGCGCGGGCTGCTGGTGGTATCCCAGGCTGGCCGGGGCGACGAGGTGTTCCACGATGGTTCGCTGTTTGATCTGTGACGATTCGGCGCTCATGCGCCAGCTGGTCAGCCGTATCCTGCGGGAACACGGAATCGAGGTCGTTGGCCTTGCCCGCAACGGTCAGGAGGCCATCGAGGCCGTCTTGCGCCTGCAACCAGACGTGGTCACGCTCGATGTGGAAATGCCACTGTTGTCCGGATTGGAGGCGTTGACCCGCATCATGGAGTCGCGGCCGACGCCGGTGGTCATGCTCTCCAATCTGACCGCACGGGAGACTCCGGCTTCAGTGGAGGCGCTCGCCCGGGGGGCTGTCGACGTCATGCAGAAACCAGGAACGGCCCTCAACGCCCCCGGTTTGTCGCGTTGGGGAGCCGAACTGGCGCTGAAGGTCAAAGTGGCAGCCATGGCCCGTCCCCGGCCCGTACACGTGCGTAAAGCCCCGGTGTATGGGAACGGTACCGCGGCAGCTGTCAAAGCCGCCGGAGGGCGGCGCAGGCCGCTGGTGATCGTGGGAGCTTCCACCGGCGGTCCGGCAGCCTTGTGCGAGCTCTTTGCCGCCCTCGATCCGAGCCTGCTGCCCGTGCCCATGCTGGTAGTCCAACACATGCCGGCCGGTTTCACCCGCAGCCTCGCCGAACGTCTGGATGGCCTCTCCGGTTTCAACGTTCGTGAGGCAACAGCCGGTGATAGGCTCGTCCCCGGGGAAGCCCTCCTGGCACCGGGAGGGACCCACCTGGTCCTGATGCCGGATGGTCGCAGCGTCGACCTGAGTACTGCTCCCCCCCGCCATCATGTCCGCCCGGCGGTGGATGTCACCATGGAAAGCGCCGTTGCAGTCTATCCAGATCCAATCGTGGCCGTTATCCTCACCGGCATGGGGTCGGACGGGGCGACCGGCGTGCGCCTCGTCCGCAAACGGGGCGGTCGAGCCATCGTGCAGGACGAATCGACCTGCGCTGTCTACGGAATGCCACGAGCGGTTGCCGAGGCCGGCGATGCCGACCTGGTCTGCCCACTGGGCGAGATTGCCCCGGCCCTTATCCAGACGGTCACAGTATTGAGCCGCTGAAGAACCGATACGTTAGGTTTGAAGAGGTGCTCCCCATGGTTGAGGATGTGCTCACACCCCCAGCGGGATTTGCCGTTTTTGCACAAACGGTGCGGGAGTTGATCGGCCTCGACATCACCGCCTACAACCAGCGGCAGCTCTACCGCCGCCTGGCCGGACAACTCAGGCGGGTCGGGTGTGCGGATCTTGCCGCCTACGCCCGGCTTGTTCGCCAGGACCCCGCCCGCGCCGAAGAACTTCGCTCTTTCCTTACCATCAACGTTTCGGATTTCTTCCGCGACCCGGCGTTGTGGGAAACCTTACGCCAGCAGGTGTTACCCCAACTGGCAGAGGAGAACAGAGAAGTGCTGCGCATGTGGAGCGCCGGCTGTTCCATAGGTGCAGAAGCGTACAGCCTTTCGATACTGGCAACGGAACTCGCGCTCCCTGGCACCGTCCGGATCCTCGCCACCGATATCGACACCGGCGTGCTCGCCCAGGCCAGCTCCGGCCGTTATCGCAGCAACCAACTGGCAGGACTCTCGGCGAGCCGCCGGGAGCGCTTCTTCCGGCCAGTCGAAGCCGTTGTACCGGGGCGCGGCGGAAAGACGACGACCGAGGTAATGTGGGAAGTGACACCGGAAATCCGGCAACGGGTGCAATTCCGGCGGCATAACCTCCTCGCCGATCCTTACCCCATCGGCATGGACCTGATCCTCTGCCGCAACGTGGTCATCTACTTCACCCCCGTGGTCAAACACGAAGTTCAGCAACGGCTGGCCCGGAGTCTACGGCCAGGGGGAGTGCTCTTCGTGGGCGGCACTGAGACACTGCTCCAACCCGCAGCCTACGGCCTCGAGCCAATCGCCCCTTTCCTCTACAGAAAGACTGCGTCGATGAGAAAAAGCTGAACGGGTCCCCTGTTTCGACACGCGCCGCCATAGGTTCCGGGTTAAGTTAGTAACCGGGGACCGGATCATGTCCGTACCCCACTTAACTCTCCAGGAAGGGGTGTGGTTGCGTGGCACAGATCAAGGAGGGGACCAACGGCCGTGCTGCGACAGCGACCGAGGGCGACTTCTGGGACAGCGAGGAGATGATCGGCGAGGTCTCCAAGAACGCGAGGGGTGAGGTCATCCGGGTGAAACAGGTTTCCAAACGAGGACGCACCTACATCGATGTCCGTACCTTCTACCCCGGCAACAGCGGGGAGATGCGCCCTTCCAAAGGCATCAGCATTCCGGACAATCTCCTGCCCGCAGTGATACAGCTTCTGGAAGAGGCACGGCGCAAGCTCCCGGCGGCTGCTGACGCAACCGCCGTGGCGGAGTGAAAAGGCAGCGAAACCGCAGGGTAGCAGACTGCCATGCGACCAACCTCAGGGGGTGGAAGCGACCACCAGGCTGCACCCCCTGCTGTATCTGGCTGCTTCCGGCAGGAAAATGCGAGTGTCTCGGGAATCTAGTAAGTGAGTTGGGCGGATCCGACGGTCGGCAAACGACCGGATCCGCCTCGACAATGGCATCAATGTCCGTCGCCAATACCTTAAGCTGATACATCGTCTGGATGGCTATTCTTACGTAAAGGAGGGAAGGCCGCATTCTCCCGCCGCCTAAAGGTGGCGGTCCCCTGCGGCCGTTACTGTGGCCGTCCAGCGCGAACCCAATTTGAGCCCCGGTTTGCGACAACAGCTGGCACGGATTGTCGGTGCGGAAAACTGTCTCACCGGCCCCGTCGCACGTGAAAGCTACGCCTACGATTCCACCCCGGGCTATCGGGCCTTCCCCGCCGCCGTGGTCTTGCCAGCCTCCACGGAAGAGGTGGCGAAAGTGGTGCGGCTTTGCGCGGAGGCCGGCCTCGGCATCACGCCCCGGGGTGCGGGCACCAACTTGAGCGGCGGTACCGTGCCGGTGAAAGGCGGCGTGGTGGTCTGTTTCACCCGCATGCAGAAGATTGTGTCCGTTGACGCCGCCAATCAGACGGCGGTGGTCGAGCCGGGGGTTATTACTGCCCGCTTCCATCAGGTTGTCGAGGCCCAGGGACTTTTCTTCCCTCCCGACCCGGGCAGCCAGTCGGTCTCGACGCTGGGCGGCAACGTGGCGGAGAATGCCGGGGGGTTGCGGGGACTGAAGTACGGCGTCACCCGCGATTATGTCCTGGGCTTGGAGGCCGTCCTGGCCGATGGGAGCATCATTCAGACCGGCAGCGAGACGTTGAAGAACGTAACCGGCTACAATCTCACACAGTTGCTCTGCGGTTCGGAAGGAACACTCGCTCTCTTTACCAAACTCATTTTGCGGCTGGTCCCCCGACCACCGGCCCGGCGCAGCTTCCTTGCCTACTTCGCCGATATCCAGCGGGCTGCAGCTACGGTTCCGGCGTTGGTGGAAGCCGGCGTGCTGCCCGCAACTCTCGAGATCATGGACCGCATTACCCTTCAGGCGGTCGAGGATTTCGCCCACCTCGGCCTTCCCGGCGGACTGGCCGCCATGCTGCTGATCGAGGTGGACGGGCAGCCGGCACAGGTGGAGGCAGAGGCCGCCACCGTGGAAGTAGTGCTGAGCCGGAGCGGTGCCAGCGAATGGCAGGAGGCCAGGGACGAGTCCACGCGCAACCGGATCTGGGCAGCCCGACGGGCGGCGCTGGCGGCACTCTCACGCCGGCGGCCGGCGACGATCCTCGAAGACGTCACCGTCCCCCGGCGGCAGATCCCCGCCATGTTCGCTACCATTCAGTCGATCGCCTCCCGTTACCAGTTGGAGATAGGCACCTTCGGCCACGCAGGCGACGGCAACCTGCACCCGACGATCCTCTGCGACCTCCGGGACCGCGAGGAGATTAACCGGGTGGAAGCGGCGGTAGCCGAGCTTTTTGACGCCGCCCTGTCGCTCGGCGGAGTGCTCTCCGGTGAACACGGCATCGGTCTCGCCAAAAACCGGTTCCTCCATCGCCAGCTGGGTCAGACCGTCATCATCCTGCAGCGCGACATCAAACGGACGTTCGATCCCCAAGGTTTGCTCAACCCCGGCAAAGCCCTGGGGGTGATCCCATGAGCACCAACGGCCGGGCGATCGATCCCTTTCTTGCCGACCTCGACAAGTGCCTCCGATGCGGCTTTTGTATGGCCGTCTGTCCCACCTACGCGGAGACCGCCCGCGAGGATTATGTGGCCCGGGGACGCCTCAACCTGATACAACAGCAGGTTAAACCCTTGCCCGTGCCGTTCCTGGCGGAGGATCCGGAGCATGTAAAGGAGCCATACAAACCTCCGGCAGCCGGCGAGCCGGGTAACGGTAACGGTGGGAGTAACGGTGCAGATGATGTCGCCGACCAGGCGCAGCCGCGTAACCTGGCGATCAATGCTCGTGATATTCGGGAACCCCTTTTTTCCTGCCTGGGCTGTCTGGCCTGCGAAACCGCCTGCCCGTCCGGAGTACCGGTTACGGCCATTGTTTCTGCCGCCCGGGCCGATTTCGTCGGCCGCTACGGGATGTCGGCGGTGAAGCGTATGGCGATTCAGGGGGTGCTGGCCCACCCTGCCTTCCTCGCCTGGGGGGCGCGCCTTGCTTCCTTCGGCCAGGGGCTTTTCTTCCAAAACCTCTCCCGGCAACTACCCGATGGCGCCGGTCACCAACGACCGCGCTGCCGGTTGCCCCTGGTCTCCCGCCGGGTCTTCCCACGGGCGGCACGGGTGCCGCTGGCAACACGCCTTCGTCACCTGCCCGGGCCGGAGGGACCGCACCGGCGGGTGGCGTTCTTCCCCGGCTGTCTTCTCTCCGTAGCATATACCGACGTGGGGGTCGCTCTGCATAACCTCCTGGCCAAGCGGGGCGTGGCGATGATCACTCCCGCCGAGTGGGTATGCTGCGGCCTGCCGGCACAGGTCCACGGGGCGTGGGTAACCGCCCGCCAGCAGGTGCTCCACAACCTGGAGATAATGGAGGCTCTCCTGGATGCAGGAGTGGAGAGAGTATTGACCGCCTGCGCCTCCTGCGGGTCACAACTCGCCCACCACGCGGCTGCCCTCTTTGCCGGCGAGCCGGCCGTCCAGGGACGCCTGCAGCGAGCCGCCGAGCGCGTCCAGGACGCCATCGCTTACCTGGTGGACGTCTTGGATTTCCAGCCCGGCCCGTTCGTGGTCGCCGGGTCCATGATCGTTACCTACCATGACCCCTGTCACCTGGTACGTGGTCTGGGGGTGCGCGAGCAACCCCGGGAGCTCTTGCGGCGACTGCCCGGCATCCATCCGGTGGAGATGAAAGAAGCCGATCGTTGCTGCGGGGGAGCCGGTATCTATTTCCTGGAGCATCCAGATCTTTCTGCCACCATCCGCCATCACAAGCTGCAGGCGATTGCACAAACCAGAGCCCAATTGGTGGCAACTGCCTGCCCCGCCTGCATGATGCAGCTCGAGGATGGATTGGTAGAGGAGGAAATGGGAGCGGAAACAGTTCACATTCTCCAGCTGTTGGACGACAGCGAGCATCCGCCAGCGGAGCAGCGGCGCTATCGCAGCCGGACGGCAGCGTGTTCGCCCGGCACGACGCAATCGTCATCGCCAGGCGAGAGAGTGGCCGCCGCCGGAACCGGTAACGCCTCTCCGGCCAATTTGCCTTTCCGCCTTTGCGGGTTTTGAGTTATAATAGCCAAGCCAAACGAAACTCAAGGAGGAACTGCCGTGGCGTTCGTAATCACTCAACCCTGTATCGGCACCAAGGATACTGCCTGTGTAGAGGTATGCCCTGTCGACTGCATCCATCCCGGCAAGTCGGAAGATCAATACGGTGAAGTCGAGCAGCTCTACATCGATCCTGATGAGTGCATCGAGTGCGGCGCCTGCGAACCGGTATGCCCGGTGTCGGCCATCTATCCTGGCGATGACGTGCCCGATGATATGCAATCGTTCATCGAGAAGAATGCAGACTGGTACAAGCTTTCGGCGGACGAATTCCAGGCGAAGTGGGGTTCACCTGGCAAGAAGGCGTGACCGGAACGCCGCAGCAATGGCGTCAAGACGGATAGTCTGAGAGTTTAAAGCCGGTCGTTGCGGGTACAACGACCGGCCTAGTTTATTTCCTGGCCCTATACAGCGGCTACACAATTGACTAACCCGGCCGGGAGCCCGGGCCACACCACAGTCATCCTACTTGGCAGCAGGTTCGGCTTCCCCCGCTCCGGCGGGAACGGCCCGGAAGGTTATGCTCAGCCGGGCGTT
>JBLNBY010000029.1:0-6314 GCA_050260295.1 Bacteroidota bacterium | reverse complement strand
AGGTCCACCAGCCCCACATCGATTCCCAGCTCTAGTGAACCGGTCGCCACTACCGCCGCCAACTCGCCCCGCTTGAAATCCTTCTCCACCCTCTCCCGTACGGTACGGGAGAGGCTGCCGTGGTGGGCGGCCGCGAGCCGATCGACGCTGTCCAGCTGCAGGTTTGGCAACTGCTCGTTTGCCAGCTGGTTGAGGCGGGCCGTCACTCTTTCCGCCTGCGCCCGGCTATTCACGAACACCAGGGTTGAACGGCCTGCTTTCCGTTCGCCCTCTATCAATTGGAGAAGTTGGCGGTAGATGGATGGCCAGATCGTCCCCTCGGGAGCCCGGCCCGGGTCGGATGTGGACAGGTCGACGGTCAGCTCCATGCCTTTGCGCAGCCCGGTGTCGATCACGGTCACCGGGCGCTTCCCGGCAAGAAAGGTCGCCATGCGCGAGATGGGACGTTGGGTGGCAGAAAGGCCGACCCGTTGCAGTGGTTTCCCGGTCCACCACTCGAGCCACTCCAGGGTGAGGGCCAACTGCGCCCCGCGCTTGTTCGGAGCCAGCGCATGGAGCTCGTCCACGATCACGGCCTCGACCGTCCGCAGCACATGCCGCCCCCGGGGCGAGGCCAACAGCAAAAGGAGCGACTCGGGAGTGGTGATCAAGAGATCGGGGGGATGGTTCAACTGCCGCCGCCGTTTGGCCTGAGGCGTATCACCGGTACGAACCGCCGCCCGCAGCGGTCGCCAGCCGGGTATGCGTTCGGCCGCCATCTGCGATATTTCTGTGAGGGCGGGGGTCAGGTTGCGGTGGATGTCGTTGTCCAGCGCTCGGAGCGGCGAAATGTAGACGACCCGCACGCCCGTCCGGTTATGGTCCGCAGGCGCACCCGCACCCGCCGGAAGACCGCGGCCGGCCCCGCTCGCAGCCTTGCTCGCAGCCTTGCTCGCAGCCTCCCTCTCGCGCAACAGCCGGTCGATGAAGACGAGAAAACCGGCAAACGTCTTGCCGGAGCCGGTCGGAGCAACGATGAGCACGTTCTCTCCCCGCTGGATCGCCGGCCAGCCGGCTGCCTGCGGGGGTGTCGGAGTGCCGAAGCGAGCCTCAAACCACTCCTGAACTATCCGATGAAGCATCTTCGTCCCGCTCACCCTGTCCTTGTCGCTGTCCTTGGCCTCGTCCCTGTTTTTGTCCTTGTTCTTGTCCTTACCCCTGTACCTGCCCTCGTCCGTCTCCCGCTTCTCCCGCCAAGCCTTCCGTCTCATGTCCGGTCAAGCCACTCTCTTCAACCTGTTTGCCGTGTTCACCCTGTTCGCCGTCGCCCCCACTCCGCTCCGGCTGCTCGGACTGTAACCGGACAGCCCGCACAATCCCGTCCTGCCCGCCAACAAAGAGCAGGTTCCCCCATGTCGCCGGCGACGAGAACACGTAAGCCCCCGAAGTAAGATGAAGCCTCGCTTCGATCGCGCCAGTCTCGGGGTCGACCCGCAAGAGCGTGCCCAGCACCCCGACCACGTAAAGCTTCCGCCTGCCATCTGGCCCCGGCCCCACCACCGGCGACGAGTCAAGAATCCTTTCCCCGGTCGGCGTCCGCCATTTCAAACTGCCCCACGCAGGGTCAACCGCCGTGAGCCATCCCCATTCGTCGGCGAAGACGACACGCGGCTGACCCGACTCGTCCTGAATTACCAGCGGGGAAGAGTAGGCGAAGCCGCCGCCCACCTGCCAGGCCTCCCGCCCCGTCCCCGGCTCCAAAGCCCACGCCCCCCTCACCGTAGTGGCAATGACCCGCCCATCCGGATCGGGGATGAACTGCAAACGGCTGGCCCACGGCCCATAAAGCAAACCATTGCCAACCCGGCGCTGCCAGGCGAGCTGCCCGGTATCCCGGGCAACTGCTCTGACCCAGCCGTCCCCTGCCCCGAAGTATACCGTCTCCCCGTCCGCCGCCGGTTGCCCTCCGATGAAGCCACCCGCCGTGTAAACCCACAAAGTCGCACCGTCTTCCGGATCTACCGCATAAAGCTGCGACCCGGCCGGCACGAAGAGGGTGCCTGTCGCCAGCAGCGGCGTGCCAAGTATCGGCATGGAGGCAGTAAACTCCCAGATCACACTGCCGGAAGCGGCATCGATGGCATACAAGCGGCCGCGGCTGGTGGCTGCATAGACGAGCTTCCGTTCACCATCGACCACCGGTGAACTGTAAAACCCACCCTCCGTCTCGAGCCGCCAGCGCATTTCACCAGTGGCAGCATTCAGCCCCCACAACTGCCCGTCAGTGGTAGCTGCAACCACGACCGCTGCGGGCGGTTCAGGTGACTCGTCCTCAGCTCTCCCGGTTGCACTCGCGTCGCCCCCGCTCAGGGGAATCACCGCCACCCCTGCCGGAATGGCCGCCCCTAGCCGGTCCTCCCAGGCCACGCGCATTTCCATGTCCAGCGGTTGTTCAGCTTCCGTAACTGGTGTTTCCGACACGCCTGGAATACCGGGCGCCGGCGGACGCTCCACTACGATAGTTGCATACCCGGTCCAGAACGCTCCTTTTTCATCGACCGACCGGACCAGCACCAGGTGGCGTCCCGGCGTCAGATCAGGGAGTTCTGCTTCCCACAGGTTGTCACCAGCAGCGTCACCCAGGTCTGCAGTGTCAGCCGGAGAACTCGAGTCGGCAACCCGGGGCGAGTCGACAGGTTGGAGGGGCCGCCAGTCTCCCCCGTGGGAAGCAGAGTAGACCGGCAGGTCGACCCGGTACTCGACCCGGCTCACGCCCACGCTCGATTTCACACCCGCACTGGCGCCCAAGCCCGCACCTGCGCCCTCGTCCATACCAGCGCCCAAACCCGCGCCCGTACCGGCGCCATCACCCGCGATCTGCACCTGCAGCCTGCCTTCCGCGCTGGCCTCGACCCGGGAAATCGGCACACCCGGCCGCGAACCCGTCAGCGGCACGCTGAGGAGATGCTGCTGCCTGCCTTCGGCAGTGCGCTGGTATACCTCCAACACCGGTTGCGGGCCGCTCCGTATCTGCCCAAGCAGGTGCACACCCCGGTCACGCGCCGCCGGGGTCGTGATGACTGCGATGCCGTTCTGGTAGGTGACCGCCTGCCGGTGAATGTGTCCGGCAAAGATCGCCCTGACGTTGTAGGAGCGCAGCAATTCAAACAACTTGTGCTGGTTGTCGACGAAATAGAAGTCGCCGCCGATCGGATGGTGAAGAAAGAGGACCACCGGCGTTTGCGTACCCACATGTTGCAGGTCGGCAGCCAACCAGTCGAGCTGCGCCCGGTCGAAGTGACCGGCCTCTTGCAAGAGCCCGGTGGAGTCGAGTCCGACGAAATGCACGCCGCCCAGGTCGAAGGACCAGAAGGGCTGGCCGAAGTATACCCGCCAGAGCGTGTCTCCCCAGGCCGACCAGCGCACGTCGTGGTTGCCGGGCACATGGTAGAGCGGGATCGAAGGGACAGCGTTCTTCCCCGCGTCCACCACCTGGGCATAGGCGCGGAATTCTTCGGCCTGTCCGGTATCAGTTACATCGCCCATGTTCACGCCAAAAGCGGGTGCGGGTGCAATCCTGCCAAGTGCGGGCCACAAACTGGTGACAATACCAGGTGATCCGACCTGCTGGTGGGTATCGGAAAAGACTACGAAGCTGAGGCTGGTGGCGCTTCCCCCAGTCCCGCCATTCCCAGTGGGTCCGGCAGGCGGCGTGGTGGGCACGGCCGGTGACCTGCCCTCCCAGGCAATCAGCAATAGGGAGCGGGCCAGCACCGCCACCAGAATGAAGAAGAGGGGGATGGCCAGCAGAGCTACCGCCCGGCGAACCGAAACCCGGGAAGACCGGGGACGCACCCCACCTGTCTCCCGGCGCCAACTGCGAATGCGTCTGAACTGTCTGTCAGGCATGGGCGGCGCTCCTCACTCTGGCTAGCAGTGATGAGTGATAGCGATCCCTGCTTCTGTTTCCTCTCATCCCTCTCCTTCTTTATCCGGTTCGCAATCCCTCCGTCCCATACCTTCCTGTGCAATGCGCCGCAGGTCTGCCACATACTGCCGCACCACAGCGATGTAGGCGTGGAATCACGGGGGAAAGCTAGGCTCGTCAACCTCGTTAACCTTGGGAATGAAAGGGGAGCCTCTGGTGAAGCAGATTCGCCTGGGTGTCATCGGCACTGGCCTGGCGTTTGAAAAGCTGCACCTGCCAGTGATACAGGAGCTACAGGACAAGTTCCAGATCGTGGCCCTCTGTGACGTAGACGAGTTCAAGGCTGCGGAATGGGGTCAGAAGCTCGGGCTTGCCCCCGACCGGGTCTTCACCGACCTGCACCGCATACTTGAACTGCCTGACATCGATGCTTTCGACGTCATCGTGCCCATCGAAGCCAACTATTCGGTAACCCGCGAGGTCGCTGCGGCTCATAAGCCGATCATCTGCGAGAAACCGCTGGGCGGTTCACTGGAGGATGCGGCTGCCCACCGGGATCTGGCCCGGCAGGCGGGCGTACCCATCATGATTGCCGAAAACTACCGTTACAATGAAGAAATCAACCTGCTGCGTGATCTCGTCCGGACACTGCGGGTTGGCGACCCCGTCTACTTCATCCAGAACGAGACGGTCGACTTCCCGCAGTTGATGAGCGGCCCTGACAGTTACGCCCACCGGGAGTGGCGGCAGCATCCGAGATTCGAGGGTGGCATCTTCCTGGACTCCGGTGTTCACCACATGGCTGCCTTGCGGCACATCTTCGGCGCCGTCCGCACGCTGACAGCATTTGGGCGGCGGCAACAGGAAGACTTTGGCCCGTTCTCCGTAGTGCAGGTCAACATGGTTTTCCATTCGGGCGTAATGGGCCACTACTCCTTCTTCGTACAGGGCAGCGAGGTCCAGCGCCCCCTCATTGGGCTGCGCATCATCGGCACTCGCGGCCAGATCTACCTCGAGGACCGGGATTGTGGCGTCATCAACATCTTCCATAAGGATGGACGCCATGAGATGGTAAACTTCCGGCCGCGCCGGGGTTACTACAACGAGTTCCTCAACTTCTGGAAGGCCGCGGTCGGCGAAGAACCGCTCAGCGTCACCCCCGAGATGGAGTTTGGCGACGCCAAGATGGTCTTTGACATCCTCCGTTCCGCCAAGGCCGAAGGTGTGCCGGTGGACGTCGACCGGACCGCCGAGTATACGCCACAGTACCAGATGGTGTGATGCCCGGATGCTGTGATAGTGTGAACGGTGGCCCGTCCATCCCGTCTGTTACCTGCGGACCTCCCATCAGTTCACCACTGGTGGGAGGATCTTCTCTTGCACAAAACTTCCTCCGCTCAGAGAGTCGTCTTACCCGTCTTGCCAACAGGCCACCCCGGTGCTGTTGCTGTGGTAAAGTTCAATTGGCAGTTGCCTTGACCGGCACTACAATGGTAGTAGCAGGTAGTAGTTGGAGGTTTGGTAAGACCTCGTGGAGGCCTGATCAGTTTGACCCAGGAAGCAGTAGCCAAGCTCAAGACATTTTCTCCGCGGCACCGGCAGTACATCCAGGCGGTACTGGCTGAGATCATGAGCTACTACGGAGCT
This sequence comes from Bacteroidota bacterium, assembly GCA_050260295.1. GTDB lineage: Bacteria > Bacillota > Limnochordia > Limnochordales > DUMU01 > DUMU01. The sequence goes on along the minus strand of JBLNBY010000029.1, from coordinate 760 downwards.
GACCTTAGCGGGCTGGCAATATTCGGATCATACGCCCGTGGAGAGAATCGAAAGAACTCTGACCTGGACCTGCTCATTGTTTTGCAGACAGCACCCAGGATGAGGGAACGTCTTAGCCAGTTCGTAGATGCAATCGAAATGAAACACGAGCAGCTAGCACAGCGCCTCTATACCCAAGAGGAGATCTTTTGCGAATTATCGCCATACATTCTCACGGAAGCCGAGGCCTTAACGGTACAGCCCATATATTACGATTTCGTGACTTATCACATAGTAGTCGCCGACCCAAAGCAGATCGTACAACGCATTCTCCACTCGATGGCCCAATTGCTGCGGGATACTGGGGCGTACCGCGTCCGACGCAATAACACCTGGGAGTGGCATACCGGTCGTTTTCTGGGAGGCACGGCGTTATGACAAGGCTCCACCAGGTCGACCGCGAGCAGCCCTGTCGCTGTAGACCAGGGCTTGGAGACTAGGCCGACGGATGGCCCGAAGACGGCCCTTTTCGGGGGTCGAGCTCTTCGGCTGCCTCCGCCTCCATCGCCGGAAGAGCAGATGCTGGCGAGCCCAAGGAGCCCGACGAGTGCCGGCTTCTCCAGGTTAGCGGCCAGGCGAGAAAGCGCTGACCGAGGTAACGAACCCGCATGCGCTGGTAGCGCCGGGAGGTGATCCATGCCTTGATCTCCTCCATCTCCCGTTCTGGCGAAAGATAAGTATAGACCAACACTCCCACCCCTAGCATCCCGAGCCCGGCCAG
>JBLNBY010000028.1:0-9053 GCA_050260295.1 Bacteroidota bacterium | reverse complement strand
CAGAAGGGTTGACCATATCGCGCGTTCCGTGGTTTTATCCTGGCTCCTGACTTCTGAGTTCTTGCCTTATCGAGGTGGATTCCATGTTTCGCTGGGTGTTTGCGGTCGCGTTGGCGGGCGCCCTGCTTGGCTGGCTTAGTGAATGTCTGCTGGGCGTGGTGATCTAGGCGGCGGGGTTTGCGGTAATCGGATTTGCATGTTGGGTATATCTGCACTATACCTATGGGCCGGGGAATTATCTCGGGGCGGAAAGGTCTAATGGTGCCATGCTGGTCCGTAATGCTTTGAAGGTTACAGAAAACAGCATTTGGGGCTCCTCGCGGGTACGGGTGGCTGACGAACCCGAAGAGGGCGGCGTACAACAGGGTATGGGTAACTGACGGTAGGTCATATCGTGGAAGAAAGTGACACCAATCAGACCGGATAGCTCCCTGGAATGGGAAAGCGCAGGCGAAGAACCAATGCAGGTCCATTTGGCCAGGTTGGGCCAGTGTAGGATCGAAGTCTGGAGTACTCCAGGCATTGGCTGGGTTTGGGCTGTAGCCATAGACAGGGGGGATAACGGACAGTGCAAAACCCTGAACGAAGCCAAGAGGACGGCCGAGGAACATGCAAAAAGGCTCTGTGAGTTTCTGGCAGGCTTGGAAGGATAGAACGAGGAGAGCTAGGGACGGGAGATAGTGGGGGGCAGAGAGGCTTTGGTGAAGTGATCAGCCGGTGAATGACTATGTATGGAAGTGTTTTGCTGGAAGGATAAGGCATCCTAGCGTTGAATTCCATAGTTGTTCTCCGGTCGTTTATTGATGCTTGGCGGGTAGCGTTTTGCAGAGCGGCCGCCAGGATCGAACTCGGCTCCACAAGGATGTATGGAAGGAATGGGCATGGCGGCCGCGAGGCTCCCCTGGCAGGAGGTTCGGCTTTATCCATGATCCTGACACCTCACCACGCGAAATACTACGCCTACGACTTGACGCGCCGCGCCGCAAGTGGCATGGATCGGCTATCGATGGCACTTTTTGACGCGGCCGTAGACTTGAATCCCCATCAGATCGAAGCTGCGCTTTTCGCTCTTCAATCCCCGCTGTCCAAGGGGGTGATTCTTGCCGACGAAGTGGGCCTCGGTAAGACGATCGAGGCCGGGATCGTTCTCTGTCAGTATTGGGCAGAGCGCCGTCGTCGCTTGCTCGTGATCTGCCCCGCATCAATTCGCAAGCAATGGGCTCTTGAAATCCAGGAGAAGTTTAATTTGCCGGCTGTTGTCCTGGATGCTAAGGCGTACCGCGAAGCGCGGCGCGAGGCCCGCGACCCGTTGCATCCCGACGCTATCCTAATCATGTCATTGTACTACGCGAACGCCCTTCGTGAAGAGCTGAGATCGGTCAAGTGGGATCTTGTTGTTATCGATGAAGCCCATAAGCTACGCAACGCCTATCGGCCGAGCAACAAGGTCGGGCAAGGCATCCGTTGGGCTACAGAGGACTGCCGTAAACTCTTGCTCACTGCGACTCCATTGCAAAATTCTCTTCTCGAATTATACGGTCTCTCGACGCTCATCGACGAAAGGCTCTTTGGCGACGTCAACGCCTTTCGCGCCCAATACGCAAGCGCCGGCAGTGACCTTGCCGCGTTGCGCTCGCGCCTCGCGCCCTTCTGTAAGCGGACGCTTCGCAATCAGGTCACGGAGTATATTCGCTACACCGAGCGCCGACCGATCACGAGGCCGTTTCGCCCGACGGATGACGAGCACAAGTTGTACACCGAGATATCTGCCTTTCTGCAACGCGAAGATAGTTACGCCCTGCCGCGTCGGCAACGCCACCTGACAGCGCTCATCCTGCGCAAGCTGCTCGCGTCATCGTCCCCGGCCATCGCAGCGACCTTAGACATTATGCGCCAGCGCCTCGAGACACTCCGTGACGAACGTGTCGAGAGCGATCCGGAGTTCGCGGAGCATCTCGTGGAGAGCGAGGAAATTGAGGAAGATCTGCTCGAAGAGATCATCGCCGAAACCGATACCCCAGAAGGCGAGGTTATCACCCCAGATCCTATCGACCGTCGCAAGCTGCGCGAGGAAATCGAGGCGCTCCAGCGCCTGTCGGACGAGGCGCGCCGCATCGGCGTCGATACTAAATCACAGACCCTACTTAAAGCGCTGGAGATCGGCTTCGAGCAGATGGCTACAACGGGCGCGGCGCGCAAGGCGCTGGTTTTCACTGAATCACGGCGCACGCAGGACTATCTCAAGGGATTCTTGGAATCCCACGGCTACGCGGGCCAAGTAGTCCTCTTCAATGGCACCAACAGCGGCCCCGAGGCCACGGCCATCTATGAACAATGGGCTGAAAACAATCGCGACACCGGCCGCGCGTCCGGCTCACGAGCGGTTGACATACGCACAGCGCTGATCGAGCACTTTCGCGACCATGGTACGATCATGCTCGCCACCGAGGCCGCGGCTGAAGGCGTGAACCTCCAGTTCTGCTCGCTGGTGGTGAACTACGACCTGCCATGGAATCCCCAACGCATCGAGCAGCGCATCGGCCGCTGTCATCGCTACGGTCAAAAGCATGATGTCGTCGTCATCAATTTCCTCAACGAGCGTAACGACGTGGACCGGCGTGTCCTGGAACTCCTGACCGAAAAGTTCAGCCTCTTCAGCGGCGTTTTTGGCGCCTCCGACGAGGTGCTCGGCAGCATCGAATCCGGTGTGGATTTCGAAAAGCGCATCCTCGCGATCTACCAGGAGTGTCGCACCCCCGAGGCTATCGATGCCGCCTTCCAGGCGCTACAGGCCGAGATGGACGAGCAGATCCGCTCGCGCCTGGACGATACCCGGCGCGCTTTGTTCGAGTACTTCGACGAAGACGTGCACCAGCGGCTGCGCCTCCGCCTCGCCGACACCCGCGCCCAGCTTGATCGTGTCGGTCAGCGCTTCTGGTTGCTCACGCGCCACGTCCTCGCCGATCGTGCACGGTTCAACGAGCCCGCGCTCGCCTTCGAATTGGAACGCCCGCCCCGGGACGACATCCCCCGCGGCCGCTATCACCTCATTTCCAAGTCACAGCCGCACGAGTTCGATGGACGTGTCGAGGAATTGAGCCACTTCCTCTACCGTCCGTCGCATCCCCTGGGCGAATATGTCATCGAAGAAGCCAAGAGGACAGAAACGCCTGCCGCCGAAATCCACTTTGACATAACGAATCATCCCGTGCGCCTCTCCGTCGTCGAAGCCCTGCGCGGCCAAAGCGGCTACCTGACGCTCACCCGCCTGACCGTGGATTCATACGACCGGGAAGAGTACCTTCTCTTCTCCGGTTTCGTGGACGACGGCACAGCGCTTGACCAGGAAACGATGGAAAAACTGTTCCTGTGCAACGGCCGTGTAATCCGTAGCAACGCCAATCCCGAACCGCAGGCGAAGCGCCTGGCTGCCGAATCCGAGCGCCATGTGCAGGCCACCGTGAGCCGGTCGCTCGAGCAGAATAGTAAACACTTTCACGACGCTCGCGAGAAGCTCGAGAAATGGGCAGACGACATGGTGCTCTCAGCCGAAAAAGCGCTGACTGACACTAAGGAGCAGATCAAGACATTACGGCGCCAAGCCCGACAAGCAGTAACTCTTGAAGAACAACACCAAATCCTGGAGAAAATCCAGAAGCTCGAACATCAGCAGCGCCGACAGCGGCAGGAAATCTTCCGGGTCGAGGACGAAATTATGGAAAAGCGCGACCAACTCATCGACCAGCTCGAAAAGCGGCTGGCACAGCGCACGGCCACCGAGACCCTGTTCACGATCCGCTGGGTCGTGTTGTAGCGGCGCGTGGAAATTACACCTTGAGGGAATGGAGCATGAAATGAGTCAGAAATACGAGAAGTTAAAAGCTCTGCTGATGGAGCTGTTTCAGCTCGACCAACCTGACCTTGACTTCGGGTTCTATCGTATTATGCACGCTCGTAGCGCCGAGGTAACCCAATTCCTGGAGAAGGATCTGCTGCCGCAGGTCAAAGCGGCGTTTGCGCAGTACCAGCCGGCGGATAAGGCGGAAATCCAAAAGGAACTAGCTAAAGTCATCACCGGCATCGAAGCCGCCGGTATGAACCCGGATGACTCGCCTAAAGTCAAAGAACTGCGTGCTAAGCTGGCCGACGACGCCGTCGACTTGGAGGCGCTCGAAGCCGAGGTCTACGACCATCTCTACAGCTTCTTCCGCCGCTACTACTCCGAGGGCGATTTCCTCAGTAAGCGCGTCTACAAGCCGGGCGTCTATGCCATCCCCTACGAGGGCGAGGAGGTCAAGCTCCACTGGGCTAATGCGGACCAGTATTACATCAAGACCAGCGAATACCTGCGCGATTATGCCTTCCGCCTGCGGCCCGACAACGAGCAAAATCCGATGCGCGTGCACTTCCGGCTTGTGGATGCGGCCGAGGGCGAGCATGGGAATGTAAAGGAACAGGCCGGCAAGGAACGGCGCTTCAAGCTGGCCCCGGTCCCCTTCCTGGCGGTAGAAGATGGCGAGTTGGTGATCCGCTTCACCTACGAGCCCGATCCGGCGAAGCAGAAAGATCTGAACGCCGCCGCGGAGACCGCTATCCTCGGTCTGGCAGATATGAGTCTCGCCGACTGGCTCAAAGCCCTGGGCGCGAAGCACGTGCGAGCGGATGGTACGGTGTCCGAAGCAACACGGCTGCGGGTGCACCTGGATCGCTACACGGCGCGTAACACCTTCGACTACTTTATCCACAAGGACCTGGGCAGTTTCTTGCGGCGCGAATTGGACTTCTACATCAAGAATGAGGTGATGCACCTCGACGACGTGGATAGCGAGAGCGCACCGCGCGTCGAGCAGTATCTCTCTAAGATCAAGGTCATCCGCCGCATCGCAGGCAAGATCATTGATTTCTTGGCACAGCTAGAGGACTTCCAGAAGAAGCTATGGTTGAAGAAGAAATTCGTGGTGGAGACGTCTTACTGCATTACGCTCGACCGAATTCCGGAGGAGTTCTATGCTGAGATCGCAGCCAATAAGGCGCAGCACGAGGAATGGGTTCGGTTGTTTGCGATCGATGAAATTATACCAAGCTCGCCGAAAGGACAGCTCACACTTTTTACTGAACCCGAGGTCGTGTACTCAGTGCCTTTAACTGTGGAGTTTCTCAAGGCAAATCCCACCCTTCCGCTAGATACCCGCTTCTTCGATACTGCGTTCAAAGAGAGGCTACTCAGTACATGGGATGACGTGGAAACCATGGTGAACGGCATTTTGGTGCACAGTGATAATTTCCAAGGTTTACGTTTACTCGACGCACGCTTTAAAGAACAGGTTAAGTGCATCTATATTGACCCACCCTACAACACTGCCAGCAGCTCGATTCCGTACAAAAACGATTATAGGCACTCATCATTTGCGGCCATGATGCACGACCGCATAGACTGGCTTTGGCGTACGCTCACAAGAGATGGAGCAATCTTTGTTAGCATCGATAAGACGGAACGAACTGTCTTGGAGCACATCCTCGATGGAATCTTCGGTGCCGAGAACCGCGTTGAAGAACTGATCTGGGCTATGAACACCAACAATAGCCAGGTTCCAAACTACTCGACCAATCATGAATATGTGCTCGTATACGCGAAAAATCGTTCCATCGTAGAAAAAGATCGTACCATGTTCCGCGAGCCAAAGCCAGGTTATGAGGAAGTTATGGCTCTAGTGGCAAGTCTCAATCCATCGTACCCAACCGTATCAACTATCGAAGCGGAACTGCGCAAGTTATATGAACAGCACAAAATGGCATTCCGCGAAGAAATCGAGGCACAAGGATTAGAATGGGAAGACGAGAAGGGTAGTGATCCATGGAAAGGGTTGTTTAATTATAGCCATGCTGAGTATCGTGATGTGACAGGTAAGCTAGTACCTGAATCAGAAGCCGAAGCAAGGAAAGCCACCATCTGGATATGGCAAGAGGGTGATGCCTCGATGCCTGCTACCAAACAAGCTGCAAGCACCCGTGATCCAAATCATCCAAACTGGCGATTCTATAAGCCGATTCACCCTGTGACGAGGAAACCATGTCCGCATCCTAAGAGTGGTTGGAAATTTGCTTATGCTGATGATGAGAATTCGCCGGATAAACGCAGTTTTGTGTCGCTTGATCGAGATGACCGTATAGCTTGGGGCCCCGATGAAACAAAAGTACCGCGCATTAAGCGCATGTTGCATGAGGTAGAAACAAACGTTGGCAAAAGTGTATTCCAGGACTACTCCGACGGCGAAAAGCAGACATCTGCCATGTTCGGACGATCCGGTGTATTCCTTGCGCCAAAACATACTGACTTTGTTTCTCGTTTTATTTTGCATGCTGCTAAGGAAGACAGCACCATCCTCGACTGTTTTGGAGGCTCGGGAAGCACTGCACATGCAGTTATTAAACTCAACCGGAGCGATCGTGGCCGACGGAAATACATTCTAATCGAGATGGCGGATTATTTTGATACTGTGCTGAAACCGCGTGTGCTCAAAGCCATCTATTCTCCAGAGTGGCGTGATGGTAAACCCAGATCTCGTAAAGGCGTTAGCCATATCGTAAAGATTGTGCGCCTTGAGTCCTACGAAGACACGCTCAACAACTTGGAACTGCGCCGCACAAAAGAGCAGCAAGGCCTGCTCGACCTCGCGCAGGCGCAGGGCGCGGACAAGCTTAAAGAGCAGTACATGCTCCGCTACATGCTCGATGTAGAGACGCGCGGCAGCCAATCGCTCCTTAACGTCGCAGCGTTCACCGACCCCACCGCCTACACGCTCAAGGTCAAGCGCCCCGGCTCGGACGAGTCACGCGAGGTGAACGTCGATCTGCTGGAGACCTTCAACTGGCTGATCGGCCTTACCGTACAGCATATCGCTGCACCACAGAGCTTCTTGGCCGCATTTGAACGCGACAGCGAAAAACGCCTTCGCCTGAAAGGCCGTCTAAAGCAGAATGATGATGGCCCGTACTGGTTCCGTACCGTCACCGGCACCACGCCTGACGGCCGCAAGACGCTCGTGATCTGGCGCAAGCGCCCTGGCGGTGAGGCGGCCGAAGGTATTGAGCAGGATAACTTGGTGCTCGACGAGTGGTTCACCAAGCAGGGCTACTCCAGTAAGGACAGTGAGTTCGACCTCATCTACGTGAACGGTGATAACAACTTGGAGAACCTCAAGGCGCCCGACGACACCTGGAAGGTGCGCCTCATCGAAGAGGACTTCTTCCGGCTGATGTTCGAAACGGAGGGAGTGTGATGCCGCGCGGACGACCTCCCCGAAATGCCGCTGCCGCGTCGCGATCTGGCCGCCGCCGTGGAACCAACGCGCACGCCCTTCTTCCCTTCAACCGGAAGCTGGTCCTGAACCAATGGCTGCTCGGTCTGTTCGGCGTCGAACGATTCGACCAATTGGCCGAGCACCTGCGCGACGAGTCGCTGGAGGGCATGGATGAGAACAACGTCCACCGCTTTCACCACGCGCTATGCCTCCACCTTCCCGCCGAGAAACGCCCGGAGCTGCCCGATGCGCTGCTCTTGGAGTACGACCAATCCATCGTCTCCGTCACGCAACGCCTGAACGAACGGCGCCTGACGCGGGGCGAAGGGCCGATTGTCTGGAAATACTTTCAGTATCTGGCGCTCTTGTTCACGGAGATCTATCTTGACCGCTACTTTCGTGACCCCCATGCCCTGCTTGCTACGCTGAATCAGCGAATCGCGGATCTGAACGAGGGACGAGACGAGGCCGATCGGGTCACGCCGCTCGATGAGAACGCCGAGGCTTGGCCGCAGCTTAATAAGATCGCCTTTTGGATGGCGACTGGCAGCGGCAAGACGCTGCTTATGCATGCCCACATTCTACAATATCGGCGCTTCCTCGATAATCATGGCCGCACGCGCGAGCTGAATCGCATCATCCTGCTCACGCCGAACGAGGGGCTTTCGCAGCAGCACTTACGCGAGTTCGAGAAAGCCGGCATCGAGGCAGAAGTCTTCAACAAGGATGGACGCGGACTCTTCGGTGGTCAGGTTGAGATTCTTGAGGTCACTAAACTCAAGGAGGAGATGGGCGAGAAGACTGTGGCCGTGGATGCCTTCGAAGGGAACAACCTGGTGCTGGTGGATGAGGGGCATCGCGGCGCCTCGGCGGGTGATGAAGGCGCGTGGATGAAGTACCGGAACGCGCTCTGTGAGAAGGGCTTCTCTTTCGAATACTCCGCCACTTTCGGCCAGGCCGTGAAGGGTAGCCGGGGTCTCACCGACCTCTACGCGCGCAGCACGCTGTTCGACTACTCTTATCGCTGGTTCTACGGCGATGGCTTCGGGAAGGACTACCAGATTCTGAACCTGGAGGATGACAGCAACGAGGAGTGGATGAAGAGCTATCTCACTGCGTGCCTGCTCGCCTTCTTCCAGCAACAGCGCCTGCACCGCGAGCGCGAAGCGGAATTCCGTCCGTTCAACCTGGAGCGCCCGCTGTGGATCTTCGTCGGCGGCAGCGTGACGGCGACACTGGCTACACGCGACGCATCTGACATTATCGAGATTCTACAGTTCTTGAACGGCTACGTGGCGAACCGCCAGGATAGTATCGAGCATATCCGGCGGGTTCTGCACGATGGGCTGGTGACGGCAAGCGGCAGAAACTTATTCACGGGCCGCTTTGGCTACCTCAACACATGTGGCTTATCACCCACGCAAATCTACGATGAGACGCTGGCGATTCTATTCAACGCTCCGGCAGGTGGCGCCCTCCACGTCGAGAACTTGAAGGGGGCAACCGGCGAAGTCGCGATCCGGGTAGGTGACAACCAGCCTTTTGGCGTCATCAACGTCGGCGACGATGCAAAGCTCGTGAGGCTCTGTGAGGAGATGGGGTTGAACGTCGCCGAGCGCGTGTTCGCCGGCTCGCTCTTTCACGAACTCGGGCAGCCCCATTCGACAATCAATGTGCTGATATGGTCCAAGAAGTTCACCGAGGGCTGGAGCAGTTGGCGTGTGAGCACGATGGGTCTGATGAACGTAGGGC
>JBLNBY010000027.1:0-5770 GCA_050260295.1 Bacteroidota bacterium | reverse complement strand
TGGATTGCCGAAGGGTTGGCCGGCTCTTTTTGGAGGTGGCAAATGGGGGACCCGCCTGGCGCTGAGCGACGAGAGGGCCTGGGAAGGTCGATGGAGCCTGCGGCTCGACGATCCCCGGACGGATCTGGGCCTGGGGCTTCGCAGCGTCATGATACCGGCCCAACCGGGCCATCAGTACCGGGTCAGCGTACATGTCTTCAATGTCCGGACGGCAACCGGTTCAGTATATTTGGAGTTCTGGGATGAAAAGGGTAACCGGATCTTCAACACCTTCCGGTGGCAGCCCGGTACCAAGGATGATTGGTCGGAGATCGTTGTGGAAGGAGTCGCTCCCGAGGGTGCGAAGTCGGCCACAGTACTGCTCTACAGCAGCGGGCCGGCCCAGGGTGTCGTTTTCTTCGACGATGTCAGGATCGAGGATCTCACCGCTGCCGCTGTTGCAGCCGCGGCGAACGAAGGAACTGCATTGCCGGTGGCAGGGGTTGATGCCATCCAGACACCGCTGCTGACCCCCAGCCGGGGTATGACCCCGGTTTCCTTGGGTCACCCCCTAAAGGCTCTTACCATGCGGAAGGCTGTCCTGGGTCCAGGTCCTGCCAATGGAGGTCCCACCCGGGCGATCTATGCTGCCATTCCGGCTGCGGACGGCCGGCCGGTGTTGGCGGTAGTGGACGCCGGGACCGGGAAGTTGTGGCGGACGCTGGACGTACCAGCTGGTTTCGGCCAGGCTTGGGCGGCCACGTTTGGCCTGGACGGGACGCTCTATTTTGCCCTGGACGGTCAGTGGTTCCGGGCGGACCTAAGTCAACCGGTGGATCGTCTGAAGGTTGAGCCGCTGGGTCGCCCGGTTGCTGGAGAGTCCATGATCTGGTCGCTGGCCACGGCAGCGGACGGGACGATCTACGGCGGTACTTACCCCGGCGGTAAGGTCTTTGCTTACGATCCCACTTCGGGGCAAGTCCGGGATCTGGGGCCGGCCGAACCGGGCGAATCGTACGCGCGCCACGTGGCGGTCGGCGGGCGCGGGGAGTGGGTCTTCGTGTCGACCGGCACCAAACACGCCGACCTGATCGCCTTGAACCCCCGCACCGGCGAGAGGCGCTCGCTGTTGCCCGACTCTTATAGGGTCAGCGGCATCATGGGAGAACTGAGTGTTGCTGGCGCAAGGCTGTTTGCTGCTGTCTCAGGTGGCACCGTGCTGGTTTACGACATCGAGACCCTGTCGTTGGTCCAGACCCTCTCCGGGATCTCTGGTCTCCTACCGTCCTTCGTCTTCCCTGGCACGGCCCTGGCTCCCGTTTCTTACAACGGTTTGCTTTACGCTTACGATCTCGCCAAGGATGAACTTGTGCCGTATACCACGGGTATTATGGGCTTCGTGCCTGGTGGCCTGGCTGTCTGGGGGCTTGCAGAGGTCGATGCGGATGCAGTACCCGAAAGCCGCCGTGGTGTCTTCCAGGAGCAGCCGCTTTCGCTGGTCGGTATGACCGGTGGGTTGGACTTTTGGGCCTTCAACCTGACGCGCCAGCAGCCTTGGATCGGTAAGGTGGAGCTTCCCAAGGGTCCGGTCCGGATCAACAGCATGGCTGGGAACCTCCGCTGGCAAAGCGACGGACGACTTGTGGGTGGAGACCTGGTGGCCGGCGGCGGTATCTCTCCCGGCGGTCTGTTTGTACTTGACACTGCCACCGGCACCATGGAGATGGTGGAGAGAACTGGCCAGACCGATAGCCTGGCCATCCTCTCCATGGCCGGGCAGGGCACTCGGGTCTATTACGGCGTCTACCCCGGCGCCCGCATTTACTACTATCAGTACCGGGACGGATCAGCGAGTGCTCCCGGAGATCCCGCCCGGGTGATCCAGGTCGGCTCGATCCCCGACCAGGACCGGCCTGTAGCCATGATAACCTTCGCCGGTAAAGTCTATGTCGGTACGGTGCCGGTTTACGGCCGGCGGGGCGGAGCTCTTGTCGAGCTCGATCCCGAAACCAATCAACTCACCACTTTCAGTAACGTTGTACCTGAGCATAGCGTTGTTGCCCTGGCTGCTCCACCCGAGGATTACGGTCGGACGTGGATCTACGGAGCGACTTCGGTCTCAGGGGGATTGGGGGTCGAGAAAGCGCAGGGTTCTGCCCGTCTCTTCGTCTGGGACACCGACACTCGGCAGAAGGTCCGGGAGATCACCCCGCTGCCGGGAGAGGAAGCCATTGGGGCCCTGCTCGTCGCTCCTGATGGGCTGGTGTGGGGCACCTCGCCGCACTATGTCTTTGCATATGATCCCGTAACCGACCGGGTCGTGACCCGGGCCAGGGTGTTGCCGGACAGCGTGGGGCAGTACGGATGGAGAGAGTCCTTCATGACCATCGGTCCGGACGGCAAGATCTACGGAACCAGCTCCAACCAGGTGAGTTTTCGAATCGACCCGGTTACCCATCAGGTGACCCTGCTTTCCGGCAGCTACAACCGGATCGCGGGGGCTCGGGATGGGCGGCTCTACGCCAGCACTGGCGGGTCCGAACTGTTTGCTCTTGACGCAAACCGCTGGTAGGGTTCTTGATACCTGCTACCATGTGTGTTAAAGTAGGCCGCAGTAGAAGGCGTCGTCAAGTGACTCAAGGGTTGGAGGCGTTGTCTGATGGCTATGGCTGCGAAGTCGGAAGCAAGGCAGGTTGCGGTCGGGCGGGGGACGAAGGTGTGTGAGGTGTGCGGGACGGACATTAGCCACAGGACCGGGCCGGCCAAGTACTGTGTACCCTGCTCGCTTCTGACCAAGCGGCAACGGGCTCTGGTAAAGGCGGGGCTGCTCACTGTCGAAGAGGCAACGGCTCAGCGCGGACTCTGAGCATCACGGAGAAGGACAGCGAAGTCGTTTGAACGCCCCTCCAGCGGCAGGCATGCTCTTGCCGAGTGGGAGGGGCTTTTCCGTCTTCCGGCCTCGTGAACTGCCCGCTTGACGCAACCCGCGGCACAGCCGATCGCTGTCGCCCTGGCCAACCTGGCCGGGGGGGGCAGGCGGTCCAGTGGAACTTGCCGATGGCCGGTTCGATCCTGGCCGCACTGCCCACGGTCTTGATCCACATCTTCCCAGGGCGTTACTTCATTCGCAGCTTGTTGGCGGGCTCTTTGAAGGGGTGGTGAAGCTCGACCGGGCTTTGACGGGCCCGGTCCGGCGCTCAACCTTCGATCTCTTGCCGCCAGGCCTGGTAGGTCTCATAGAGCTTGGGGGAGTCGGGGTGGCCGGCAAAAACACGGCTGCCTGGCTTATTCATCATCCCGAGATACTGGTAGCAGAGCACCTCTTCGACCTCGGGCGGGATGGCCTCGAGCTGCTGCCGAAGCCGCTCCCAGGGCGCCGGGATGAGCGGGCTCTTATACACAACTCCCTCGTGAACGAAGACCTCGATGTCCATCCACAGACGTTTGCCGGAAGCTTGGTGGACCTTCACCAGCCGCTCGTAGATCTCCGGCAGTTCATCGGTGCGGGTCTTCTGTACGCCCACCTCGTCCTGCCAGGCGAGCCAGTCTACCTCGAGCGCCTTCAACTGTTCAACGAACTTGTCGTCCGGAATGATGGTACGGGTGCCGTAGGGGGCGATGAAGACCGGTTTGCTGGCTGCCTTGCGGCACCATTCACCGAGTGAGTTGGCGTAAGGCAGGTAGACATCGGGGAAGTGTCCCCACACTCCTGCCTCAACCGGGAGATACCAACCGGCGAAGGATGAATACTGTCCGTAACGGTCGGCCAGCTCCTGGGGGATGTTGCGGCGGAGTTCCTCCTCGGTCCGGGTTTGCGCTTGGGCAGCTCCGGTATCTTCACTGAAGAAGCCGACGCCGAGATAAACCTCTGCGCCATGGCGCTGGGCGCCCTCCAGCACCGCGGCGATTGGGTCTTCCGTCTTGAGCGGCCACCTTTCGGGTATGAGCCGGGACGGATAGAACGAGCGGCCGCGCAAGGCGACCGACATGATGACGAGCCGGCGCATCCCCGCCTCTACCATCTCCGCTACCTTTGCGTCCCAGTCCTCGGGGGTGAAAGAAGCGGTAGTGTCGTTCCAGTAGTCACCTTCCCGGGGATTGGGGTGATGGAAGTCCATCCAGGTTCCGTGGATCACCCGGCCGCGCCGGGTCTGCTGCTCGGACACGATGTTACCTCCTCGATCAGTTCCAGTTGCCTTTGCGGCGCAAGGAAGTTCGTGACCTTTGTGGAATTCTCCTCCCAGACTACCAGCAGGTTTGGGGAGGTTTTCGACGTTGGCGTTTGGTAGAGAGCAACTGGCACTGGCAGTGGACGGCCCTGTAACGGCTCTGCTCGGGGGGCTGCTCATATTCTTGCTTTTGTTTGCCGTGACGTTTCTGACGGCGGCTGTGACTGCCCAGGCATCTGAGGCGGCACCGGCAGCAGCGGGATACTTTCCTCCGGGCACCGAGGCTTCCCGGGGCGCGTCCAACATCATTCTCATCTACACGGGCTACTACGCGAGCGGCGCAGGTAATTGGGATCTGATTACGGCCTTGCCATACGTTGCGTATGGCAAGATGACGCCGGGTGAGCCGGGACGCCTGCCGAAGATCGAGTGGGTCGACTGGTTCTTTGATACTTACCTCTTCCTCGGATTGCAGGCGCCGTCCGGCCGTGCCTTTGACTCGCCGGCCCGTGCTGCCCCGGCCAAGATGGAAGACTGGCAGTGGTATATCGACCACCTCTTTGAGGAGGGGGCGCAGCTGGATGCCTTTGACGCGGCGGTGACGCTCGCCAAGCAAAGAGGGCTGGGCCCGGAGGATTACCGCGGCAAGGTCATCATCATGATTCCCAACCCGATTACCTCGCAACGTGACTTCGGCGACGTGGACGGTGACGGGAAGTCGGAGAGCTTTGCCACTATCGGCCAGACCAGCAAACAGGCGTCCGAGGCCAGGATCAAGGCCGTGCGCTGGTATGTGAACCAGGTGCTCGAGCGGTGGCAGGCCAGGAATTACCAGAACCTGGAGTTGATTGGCTTCTACTGGTTGGAGGAGCAGGTTCATACCAGTGCGCTCAGTGAAACCCCCACCTTGCGTACGGTGGCCGATGATCTGCACCAGCGGGGCTATCTGCTTTTCTGGATTCCGTGGTTTAGCGCCCCCGGCACACGTAATTGGAAAGATTACGGGTTCGATGTGGTGATCCATCAGCCCAACTATATGTTCAATACCAAGATTCCGCGGGACAGACTGAAGGAAGCCGCCGGTATTTCGCAGGCATATGGCATGGGCGTGGAGATCGAGGCAGATAGCAGCATTCTCACCTCGGAGTCCGGACGGGAAAGGTACCTGGACTACCTGCGGGCAGGCGTGGAGTACGGTTATATGCAGGGGGCAATCAAGGCCTATTATCAGGACGCCCGGGCGCTGCAGGAAGCCTTTGTCAACTGGAACCCGGAAGTTCACCGGATGTATGACGTTACTTACGAGTTCGTGAAGGGCAAGTTCAGCGAGGGATTCTCCGGCGAGGGGAAGAACTAGCAAATGCTTAAGGTGCGGGTAATGACGTGGAACATCCACGAGGGGATCGGCGAGGACGGGCTCTACGACCTGGGACGAGTGGAGCGGGTGATTCGCCTCGCCGCCCCTGACCTGGTGGCATTGCAGGAGGTGGGCCGCCGCTGGTCGGCGGCCAGCCGGTTCGAGGACCAGTTGCTCCTTCTGGCGACCCAGCTGGATTACCATCCATTCTTTGCACCCATCGTGAAGCAGGGCGCGCAGGAAGAGCGACAGTACGGGTGCGGCA